>JAAUQQ010000089.1 GCA_012032745.1 Synechococcales cyanobacterium RM1_1_8 | reverse complement strand
GAAACCACCAGCGACTATGACAAGGAAAAGCTGCAGGAGCGGGTTGCCAAGCTCGCAGGCGGCGTTGCCGTCATCCGCGTCGGCGGCATGACCGAAGTCGAGGTGAAGGAGCGCAAGGACCGCGTCGACGACGCGCTCCATGCGACCCGCGCTGCGGATGGAAGAAGGCATCGTTCCCGGTGGTGGCACCACCCTGGCCCACCTGGTCCCTGACCTGGAGCAGTGGGCGGAGGGCAACCTGTCCGGCGAAGAGCTGACCGGTGCCCTGATCGTGGCCCGTGCTTTGGCGGCTCCCCTCAAGCGCATCGCTGAGAACGCTGGCCAGAACGGCGCAGTGATTGCTGAGCGCGTCAAGGAAATGCCCTTCAACAGCGGCTACAACGCAGCCACCAACGAGTACGTGGACATGTTCGAGGCGGGCATTGTGGACCCGGCTAAGGTGACCCGCTCTGGCTTGCAGAACGCAGCCTCCATCGCGGGCATGGTGCTGACCACGGAATGCATCGTGGTGGACCAGCCTGAGAAGGATGGTGCCGGTGCTGGTGCAGGCGGCGGCGGCGGCATGGGTGACTTCGATTACTAGAACCCGAAGCGCCTAGCCAGCCCCTAAAGCGCAGCTCCAGCCAGCGGCTGGAGCTGCAACCAGCATCGTAGCTTGCTCGACGTGCGGGCCATGGAAATACAACCATGGCCCGCGCTTTTGATCGCCCCACAACCCGCTCCTAGAGCAAACAGCGAATCGCCTCCAACAGCCCCCGCGCCTTATTCAAAGTCTCCTGATACTCACTCTCCGGCACCGAATCCGCCACCAGCCCCGCCCCCGCCTGGACGCTCACCCCATGGCTGCCATCCCCATTCGGTTGTACCAACATCGTCCGAATCGTAATCGCACTGTTGAGCTGACCCTCAAAGTCATAGAAGCCATAGACCCCGGAATAGGGACCGCGCCGACAGCCCTCCAGCTCGTGGATAATCTCCATGGCTCGAATCTTGGGCGCACCGCTGACCGTGCCCGCCGGGAAGCAGGCCTTGAGCAAATCCCAGGCATCCATGCTCGGATCCAGCTTGCCGACGACGTTGCTGACGATATGCATGACATGGGAATAGCGCTCGATCACCATCAGCTCATCGACGCTGACGCTGCCCGCTTCGCAGACGCGGCCCAGGTCGTTGCGGCCCAGGTCCACCAGCATCACATGTTCGGCAATTTCCTTGGGATCCGCCAGCAGCTCCTGTTCGTAGGCCAAGTCCTCCGCTTCGCCCTTGCCCCTGGGGCGCGTGCCTGCGATGGGTCGCACCGTGGCAATCCTGGATTGACCGTCAGCATCTAGCTCTGCCTTGACCATCACTTCCGGGCTGGAGCCGATTAGCTGCCAGGTCTTGAAGTTGAAGTAGGACATGTAGGGGGAAGGATTGACCAGGCGCAGGGAGCGATAGAGCTGGAAAGGATCGCCCTGGAATTGAGTGGTGAGCTGCTGGGAGAGCACCACTTGGAAGATATCCCCTGCTTTGATGTAGTCGCGGCAGCGCTCGACGTTGGCACAGAACCGTTCGGGGGTGATGTTGCTGGTGAATTCGACTTCGGGGCCTGGGCCCGCAATGGGCGATCGCCAGGGCAGCAGCGTACTCTCCGCTGCCAGGGGCTCCTGCAACTTGGCCACGAGCTGGCGGACGCGATCGCAGGCCGCCCCATAGGCCCGCGCCAGGTCCGACTCGGCTTGGAGATCGGCGTAGGCGATCGCCCAAATCTTGCGCTGCACCTGGTCAAAAATCAACAGACTATCAATCTGCATCCACAGCCCATCGGGCAAGTCCCCCGCCTGGGGCGCATACACCGGCACCCGAGGCTCAATCCAGCGAATCAGCTCATAGCCCCAAAAACCAAATAGCCCGCCAATGCCCGGCGGCAACTGGGGCAGCTTCACAGGACGATAGGGCGCGAGGCAGTCCTTGAGCGTCTGAAACGGATCGCCCCCGAACACCTGGGTTGAGCCATCCCGAAACGTCTGGGTGGTCTCCTCCCCCCGCGCCTCCAGCGTCCAGAGCGGATTACAGCCCAAAAAGCTATAGCGCCCCAGCTTGCCGCCCTCCACGGACTCCAGCAAAAAGCTATAGGGCTGCCCGGCACAGACCCGATACCAAGCCGAAACCGGCGTATCCAGATCCGCCACCCACTCCTGATACACCGGCACGAAGTTACCCTGGGCGGCTAAGGTTTGGAACTGTTCAAAGCTGGGGAGGATCATGGGAGCGCAGAATGGGGAAATGCGAAGGGAAGCAGGCCAGCGAACAGAACCAGAACGAACAGAACCGGCACCAAGCAAACCGACTTGCAAAAACGATGGCAGCCAGCAAGAGATTACCCCATCGCTGACTGCCAAATATCGAGACACAAATAAGCTAGAAACGGTGTTGGGGCGAGCTGCACACCGCCACCAACCCCGCTCACAGCCTATTCCACTTCGTAGGGTTCCTTGCCGGAGAACTTAACGGTGGCGGGCTGGGGATTCTCGCCAATGCTGCGGGCATTGTGATTCACCTTCTCGCGACCTTCATTCACCTTCTCAGGGAAGACCCCATCCGCAGGATGCAGATACTGGGTGTCGCCGCTGGGGAAAATGCGATAGATCTTGTAGTCATCGATCTTAGGCTTGAACTTGGTGCGCAGCTGGGTTCCCAGGGCCAGGCATTGCTCCTTGCGGGCCAAATAGAGCAAGTTCTCACCTTCGTTCATGGTGGCTGCGCCACCGGTCGGCATTTCAAAGACCTGCTCGGTGGAGCTGGTCCAGGTAATGGCGTACTTTTCTTCGACTTCTGCTTTTCTCAGAAGGCCGCCGGTGCTTCCACCAAACTTGGGGGCCTTTCCACTCAGCTCTTGTGACATAGGAATCGCTATGAATGTTTTTAATGGAGTCCTTGAGTCAGTCTCTCCGATTGCGTAGCGTAAACATTTGAACTGTTACAGTTCTTCAGACACAAATCTTTAACCATTCGCCGTTTTTGCCCCAGGGGTTCCACTCCTTTGCCGCACTTTGCCGCACTTTGCCGATGTCCCATCGCTATTTGCTCTTCCATAAGCCCTACAACGTCCTCTGTCAGTTCACCAACCCGGAGCGACTCGACTGCCGAACCTTGAAGGACTTCATTGATGTTCCCCGAGTCTATTCCGTCGGTCGCCTGGACCGGGACAGCGAGGGCCTGCTGTTGTTGACGGACCACGGGGCCCTCAAGCATCGCCTCAGCCATCCCCAGTTCCACCACCCCCGCACCTACTGGGTCCAGGTGGAGCGGGAGCCCGATGCAGCGGCCCTGGAACAACTGCGCCAGGGGGTGGTAATCAAGGGGGGCTATCGCACGCTGCCCGCCCAGGTCTCGCCGCTGGCCGCCGAGCCGCCCCTGCCGCCGCGAGACCCGCCGATTCGCTTTCGCAAGACCGTGGCGACGGCCTGGCTGAGTTTGACCCTGACGGAGGGGCGCAATCGCCAGGTGCGGCGGATGACGGCGGCGGTGGGCTATCCGACGCTGCGGCTGGTGCGGGTGGGCCTGGGCGGGCTAGTAGAGCAGGGGCAGGGGCAAGGCCTGCTGAGCCTGGGGGAGCTGAAGCCTGGGGAATGGCGATCGCTCACCCCAGGGGAGCAAGCCCGCCTGCCCTCCCTCTGGTCTTAATCCAGGTCGCCTTCACCTGGAGGGCCTGTGCGAGACAAACAACCTCATGGGTGGTTAACAGGGCTGGGCGCTCAACTGTTTGTAGAGGCCCTCCGCCTGCCCCAGCAGACGCGATCGCGGCAAGCTCTAAGCATGTGATGGAGAAGGGGTTGGGGGATGAGGTTGGCTGAAGCTGGTCCAGAAACTGACGCCTCGCTGGGCTAGGGGGTGAACGGTTTACAGGTTTGCACATTGATGCAGTTGTGCCCCTGGCGCTGGGCCTGGGCCAAGGAGGCTTCAGCGGTGGCCAGGAGGGCGGCGGCGGCTACGGCCTGTCCGGCCTCCTTGAGCGCAACCCCAATGCTGACGGTGACCAAGGGGGCGGACCAGCCAGAATGATTGCCGACGAGTTGCTCACCGATGGATTGGGGAATGGCGAGGGATTCGATCTGGTCGCGCAGGCGATCGGCCATGGCCGATGCTTGGCCGATGGTGCAGCCTGGCAAAATCACAATGAACTGTTCACTGCCATAGCGGGTAAAGTTCTCTAGGGTGCCTTCGACGGATTCTCGCAAGCAGTCGGCAATTTGGCGCAGCACGCTTTCGGCCTGGGGATAGCCATGGGTTTTGACATAGGCCTCGTAATGGTCAAAGGAACAGAGCAGCAGCGCTAAGGATGTCCCATTGCCGTTGGCCTGGTTACAGGCGAGCTGGATGCATTGCTCAAAAAACTGGCGGCTGGTGAGCTGGGTTAGGCGGTCGAGGTAGCTAAATTGCTGGAGTTCAGCCACCTGGCGCGTCAGACTGTCGATGCGGGCTTCGAACTGTTTGAGTCGCGAACTATCAACGGTGGGTGGAGCTTCGATGTTGAGAAACTGAAGTTGCTGGGTGAAGTATTGTCGGTAGAGCTTGCAACCGGGCTTGGCCAGGCGGCCTTGGAGCTCGATCAACCCGGCATCGGCCAGGCGGTAGGTCGGCAGGGGCGGCAGCAGGGTGGGTTGCTGGGCGAGGATGACGGAACGCAGGGCGATCGCCAGCTCCGGTTGTTCCTGCAACCAGCTTAGATAGCTGCGCAGATAGTTGTTATAGATACTGCCGATCTCCGTTGCCTTGCTCAGCAAGCTGGCCAAGGAAGCCCCATGGCTCAGGTGGTAGAAAGACAGCGCCAAGAGATAGGGATGGCCGCCCACCCAATCCACCAGCTCTACCAAGCCTTAGGCCAGCCCTCGGGCCAAGCTGCGGTCTCGCCCTCGGCCAGGTTTTCCGGTGAGATCTGGGATGAGATCTGGGATGAGATCTGGGGGGCAGCCCCAGGGGCTCGCGGTTCTGGCGATGCTTCTGGAGATGACGGTTCTGGGATCAGGGCTTCTGGCTGGGAACAAGCGTCCGCCGGGGCAGCCGACTCCAGCGCCTCCCAGTAGCCATAGGCCTGGGCCAAGGCTTGAATCTGATCCAAGTTGAGCGGCCCCAGCTTCACCTCACTGCCCCAATGCACCAGAGGGGGGGGGCCCTGGGATATCTCCAGGGAGTAGGTGTAGCTCACCACCAAACGCAGCCTTGACCAAAGTTCAGAGCACCGGGCTTCCTCTTGCCAGCCCTCTAGCAAAGCACAGAGGTTTTGCAACAGCCCTGGGCGGGAGAGTAGGACATCGAGATCTCGCAGGGCCAGGATCACGGGGCGATCGAACTGCTCCAGCCATTGCTGCATCTGGTCAGATAGGCGCAGTTGGGCACCGCGCCAGCGCCCTCCATTGCTCGGAATGGGGAGGTTGAGTTGCTGGGCGATCGCCTGCCCCATCCAGTCCGCCAAGCCCTCGAAGCTGCGCAGCACCTGCTCCTCCAACTGGCGCAGGCCCAAGTTGACCGTCACAAAGCCCTGGCTCTGGAACTGGGCCAACAGCCGAAACAAAAACGAGGTTTTGCCCAAACAGCGCGCCCCCTGGAGCCGCACACAGCCCCCCCCATGGGCCAGGGCACCCAGGGCTCGGTCCATTTCCCCAGGCCGATCGACATAGAGTGCTGACCCAGGGGCGAGGGCCCGAGGGGTAGCTCAACTGGTTGGGCTTGGGGGTTCGGGTCGCCTCCATCACCAGGGCAAGCGTTTTTTTGTGACCTTCGTTCCCAGAGCCTCCGACAGGGCCTGCCAGAGCCGCGCACCGACTTCGCGCACATAGACGTTGGCATAGCCGGAGGTGGTGGCGATCGCGGTATAGGGAAGTCCCTGCCAGGAGGATTTTAGAATCAGTCTCTCAATGGGTTCGAGGGGGCGCTTCAAACAATGCTCGGCTGATACCACCACATCGTCAATTGACACTCGATTTGAGCTGGGCAGGGTCATCAGGGGAAATGGAAAAAATGAACGGAAACGCAAACGGAAACACAGCTAGCTGAGCCCACTCTAATCAGCTTGATCAAAGCAGGCTCAGCCAGCTAGGGCCATAATACTGAGAAGGCTCCCCGTCTGATGCAATCCGGGTCGGAATCGGAGCAACAACCAACAATCGATGGGCTGTAACCAACATTCGCAAAAACCATTTCCTCAAAAATTTGAGGCCGTTACGGACATTTCTCACCAGGGAATTTTGCGTACCCAAAGTGTCTACAAAAGGATTTATACAAACCCACCCCTCAAACTGAGATTGTTGCGGTGCTCGTTTTTCGGCTCATTTGCCGACTCTGAGGAGCCGGATACCCTCTGACCCAAAGGGGAGCAACTTGCTAGTACAGCAGGGCGGAAGTTCTTAGCCCAGTTTGAGCCACCCTCATCCCCCAGCCCCTTACTCCCACAACCAGCCCCTTACTCCCACAAAGGGAGAAGGGGAGCCGGATCGGAGCCCCTCTCCCCTTGTTGTGGGAGAGGGGGGCAAAACTTACGCCCCGGCCTCTTACGCCCCGGCCTGCTAGGGAGGGGAGAAAGGGGTCGGCCCGCTTCCCTGGGGTGCTAAAAGAGATGTGTTCACAACTTAAATGGAGGCTCCTAGCGAACCTAACCGAGCACCGGAGCAGCCCGTTAGATCGCCCGCTGGACAGTTCGGCCCAGATCAGTCGATACCAGCCTAGATTAGGCAAGTGTAACGGCAAAATATTTCAGAAAATTACGGAGGGTTTCAGAACAGTCACAAACCCCCGAGCCTGGACCAGCGCGCCCTGGGCTGCCGTGATAGGATTCGACCTTGTAGCCTGAGAATATTTTGGAGAACGGCCTTGGCTCTAAGAGTTGCTGTGGTAGGGGGTGGTCCTGCGGGGTCTTGCGCCGCTGAGACCTTGGTGAAAGCAGGGATTGAAACCTACTTGATCGAGCGTAAGTTAGATAATGCCAAGCCCTGCGGTGGTGCCATTCCCCTCTGTATGGTCGAGGAGTTTCAATTACCGCCCGAAATCATCGATCGCCGCGTGCGCAAGATGAAGATGATTTCCCCCTCCAATGTGGAGGTGAACATCGGTTCGACGCTCAAAGATGGCGAATACATCGGCATGTGTCGCCGCGAGGTCTTGGATGGGTTTCTGCGCGATCGCGCCCACCAGCTCGGTGCCAACTTGATCAATGGCACGGTCCACAAGCTGGAGATTCCAACCAACGACAGCGATCCCTACATCCTCCACTACGCCGATCACTCGGGCGAAGGGCTCCAGGGGGAACCCAAGGTGCTGAAGGTGGACATGGTGATCGGGGCGGATGGGGCCAACTCCCGCGTCGCTAAAGCCATTGATGCGGGCGACTACAACTATGCCATTGCCTTCCAGGAGCGCATTCGCATTCCCGAAGACAAAATGGAGTATTACAAAGATCGGGCTGAAATGTACGTGGGTGACGATGTCTCCACGGACTTCTACGCCTGGGTCTTCCCCAAATATGACCATGTCGCCGTGGGCACCGGCACCATGAGCGTCAACCAGCGGGACATCAAAAAGCTCCAAGCGGGCATCCGCGCCCGTGCCGCAGCCCGCATTGAAGGCGGCGAAATCATCAAAGTTGAAGCCCATCCCATTCCCGAACATCCCCGCCCCCGCCGGGTGGTGGGTCGCGTGGCCCTGGTGGGCGATGCAGCGGGCTATGTCACCAAGTGTTCCGGTGAAGGCATTTACTTTGCCGCCAAGTCGGGGCGCATGTGTGCTGAGGCGATCGTTGAACTGTCCGAGGCCGGGGCCCGCGTTCCCCTAGAGAAGGAGCTGAAGAAAACCTACCTAAAACGCTGGGACAAGGCCTATGGGGCAACCTATACTGTCTTGGATATTCTGCAGAAAGTCTTCTACACCTCCGATGCGGCGCGGGAAGCCTTTGTCGAGATGTGTGAGGATGTGGATGTTCAGAAGCTAACTTTCGATAGCTATCTGTATAAAACGGTAGTGCCCGCCAACCCCTTGGTGCAGCTCAAAATCACCGCGAAGACTATCGGCAGCCTGCTGCGGGGCAATGCCCTGGCCCCGGCCAAGCCCCGGCCCGTGGAAATTGAGCGATAGCCGTTCAAGCCCCCATGACCGTCCCTTGTGGCTGCTCCTGTGACTGGCCCTTGTGACTGGCCCTTGTGACTGGCCCTTGTGACTGGCCCTTGTGACTGGCCCCTTGTAACGGCTAGCCAGCAAAGCCGCTCTAGCCCAGCCCTGGGGACACCAGTACTGAGGTGAATGAACCACCGCAACCGACTCTCCTACGGAGGTTTGGCTGCGGTGGTTTTTGCATAATGGGCGGAACTCCATCGAAACTAGCGTTTGAAGCCTTGGGCTGGGGACTCGGGCTGAAATCGGCCTAGAATCCTCGCCTGAATGGGTCTAAAACTCAACTCAGTCATTTCCCACAGCTCTCCCAGGGCTGGGCTGATTGCCCCCGGTGGCTCAGATTAGCGCCTCCCAATCAATCATTGCAGTTGGGCGACCTAATCAATCCCGGTGACCTCTGTTCAGCACTTTTATCCTTGAGGAAGGTTATGGATTCCCTGCATCTATCCCAACAAACTCCATCCCAACAAACTTCACCCCAGCCATGGCGGGCCCAACGGCCCGCTCCCCAGCCAGCGAAGCCCAAGCTCCAGGGTCGGTTTTCCCTTCGGCGGCGATCGCTCCCAGCGCTGTTCTCGGCCGGTAATGCCGTTGGCCTGGAGCATGGCGATCGCCCCCATGCTGCTGTCCCCCCTGTCTGCCCAGGCCCAATCCAGCCAGACCATCACCATTCAACGCAGTTTGCGCTTGGGCGATCGCGGCCCCGATGTGTTGCAGCTCCAGCGTGCCCTGGCTGACCGGGGCCTGCTCGACATCAACATCCCACGCAACGCCCAAGCAGGCTACTTTGGCCCCACCACCCAGGATGCCCTCCTAGCCTTCCAACGGGCAGAGCCAGGCCTCCAAGCTGATGGCGTTTTGGGAGAAGCCACCTTCCGTCGGCTGTTTGCCATTGGCCTCACCCCCACCCAGGCCTATTCCATTGCCCTGATGCAGGCTCAACTGGCGGAGCTGGGCTACTACCGCAGCGGTTTAGATGGCCAATTCGGCCCCGCGACCCAGCAGGCTTTGCAAAACCTGCGGGATGAAGCCTTTGTTGCCCTCGATCCGAGGGAAAGCAGCCTCGAAAATACCTTCGATGTGGTTTCTGGCTATTACAACCAGCGACGCATAAACCAGGATTTGCCCCATCCTGACAAGTTGGAGGAGCGGGTTCAGCGCCAGGTGCCGGAAAGCCAGCTTTGGAGCTATGGCGGTTGGGGCAGCGGCCCCGTCAGGGCGACATCCCAGAGCGTTTCCCTGGGATCTAGCAGCGGCGACGGCGCGACCTATCAGGTCATTGTGCCCCTGGCCAGCGGCGATACAGAGTTCACGGCCCTGCAGCGGCTGTTGGGCTCGGTAACGCTGGCCCAGAACTCCCTTGGGCGCTATGCCCAGGTCGGCTCCTATGTCGGACGTCGCACGGCGGAGGATGTGGTGGCCTATTTGCGGGCGGAGGGGTTTGATGCTCGGGTGATCTACGAGTGAGGTAATTTGCAAGGCCGGTGTCTGACCCTGCAAGCAGCAGATTAATCCAGCAGATTAATCCAGAAAATTCACTGAGGCCTGGACAGACAAGGGCTTGCCCAGGTCTCAAACTAGCGCGAGAATTTATGGAAATTAGAGGTGCTGAACCGACATAACCCACTTTTTTGAGGCAAAGCTCCCACAGGCTGAGCGCCAAACAGGGCAGTTTGGGGAAAGTGTCAGGGCCGGGGAAGCCGGGGCGATCGCCCTTCAGACGCCGCTGCTCCAGCTCGACCAGGGCGCAGCGGTCTGGGCCCGACCTTTGGCCGCAGACGGGGGGGCGATATCCACTTGCAGGTCTCGGAATACCTGGATCACCGCTGGCAAGCTGTCGCGCCCTGGGGCAGGGTTGAGAGACCGCCGGGCGCTGCCGGAGCAGTAGACAAGCGCCGGATCAGGCCCCAAAAACCAGCCGGAGCTAGCGCTGGGCTAACTCCGGCTGGGAAAGAATTTGGGGAGAGAACCTGGCGGGAAAAGTGAGCTGACTCAACATCCCAAGCCATACCTCGCTTTTAACCCAGCATTGCTAATGATTCACTCAGCTCATGGTTCACTAACGAATCATTCACTAAAACGAATAGCCCACTAGCTGCGGAAATTCTTACGGCGCTGCTTGCGGCGAGCGATCGCCTTGCGTTTGCGCTTCTCAATTGGGGTCTCGAAATAGCGATTCTTCCGCATGTCGGGGAAAATACCCGCCTGGGACACTTTACGCTTGAACCGACGCAGACCGGACTCAACGCCTTCGCCTTCGCCAAGGATAACCTGGGCCATACACGCTCCTTTTAATTAACGACAATGCGAACTAAACACAGTCTTCATTTATAGCATAGCAAGCCTGGACTTGAGCTTTTGTCTAAAGCCAGGCGTAGCTAGAAGAGGCAAATCCGGCAGCCATGGGGGCTAGCTCCCCGCTGTTAGTTTCTCTGGCCCACCGTAGGGACGGAAGCCGTCCCTGACGGATCACCCTCGCTAAGAGGATGTTTGAGAATTCGCCAAAGCCAGCGATTCTATACCCAACAGGCTAGGCCGTGCCCGCTTTTTTAATCAAAACTACGGGCTATGGGCACCATCAGCTACAGCCAAAGCCATTCTCAAACATCCTCTAAGGGGCTGGGGTGCTTCACCTTCGTTTGGATGATTGGTTGCGTGGAAGTCCCTTAGCCCATGGCCCAGCCTTAGCCCAGGTCCACCAATTGCGCGCTCAACTCCCACAGGCGGGTGGCCTTGTTGCTGTCCATGGCCTCATCGGAGATTTCCTGATCAAAGGATTCACGGCCTGCTTTTTGGCGGTTGCCCCAGCTCCAGTAGACCCCGGACTTGTCGTAGCCGGGGTCGGCGGCCACGGCGGCGAGGCGATCGCCCGCCAAGGCTTGGGACACATAGCCCCCGGTAATATTCTTTTGGAAAACGGGAAAATTTTCTGAAACAACTTCGGGGCATCGCGGAACAGTGGCGTATCGGCGACGCAGCCGGGGTACATCGAGTTGAAGATGATGCCCGTTTGGGCGTGGTAGCGGCGGTGCAGCTCGCGCATGGTCAACATGTTGCAGAGCTTGCTGTCCTTGTAGGCCTTGCCTGGCTTAAATTTCTCGCCATCGATCATGGCCACGGGAGCCTTGAAGCCCGCTTCCATGCCCGCCAGGTCGCCCAGGTTGGGCGGCGCTGGGATGGGGATTTTTCCCCCGACTTCCTTGGGGTTGGCCGTGACCGTGCCGAGGATGAGCAGGCGTCGGTCGGGGCTAGTGGATTGCTTTAGGTCTTCTAACATCAGGTTCGCCAGCAGGAAATGGCCTAGGTGGTTCGTGGCGACACTGAGTTCGTAGCCATCCTTGTTGCGCTGGGGCTGTTTGAGCTGGGGCATGTAGATGGCGGCATTGCAGACCAGGCTGTCCAGCGGCCTGCCGGTGGCCCGGAAGGCCTGGACAAAGGCACGCACGCTGTCAAAGTCCGCCAGGTCCAGCTTCATAATCGTATAGCTGCCCTCGGGCATACCGATCTCTTTGGCCGCCCGCTCCGCCTTGGGCAGGTCTCGACAGGCCATGATCACATGGTGGCCGCGATCGGCCAGGGCCTTGGCCCCGTGAAGGCCGACGCCGGATGAAGCTCCGGTGATGATGACGGTCTTTGTAGGTACGGTCTTGTTCAGTACAGGATCAGACTGAAGAGGTGACATATTATTGGATGTTTTAAGGGGGAATGACTAAAAAAAGCTTGGTTTCGCAATTTGACAGCTTGCAATTTGACAACTTGTTATTTGACAGCTTGCTATTTGGCAACCTGCAATTTGACGAAACCTATCGTTCAGGATCCTATCCCAGGGCTGATACTTGACCTGGCTCTGCGCAAGATTTTGTAGCTTCAGCGGTGAGGATTGCTCCATGGAACTTCTCTTAGTTCCCTTTACGGTTCACAAACGCCATGCCCTGCGCATTAGCCGGGGCAGTCAGGCGGCCAGCGTCAATCTGTGGCTGCGGCTGCGCCAGGATGGGATCGAGGGCTGGGGCGAGGCCTCTTCGTTTTCCACCGCCGGAACCCAGCAAACGGCTGCTGAACTCCAGGCCATTTTGGCGAAGCTGGCTCCGGCCCTGAAGGGCTATGGCCCTTGGGATCGCCAGGCAATTGAACAGTTTCTGATTGCCCAGCGGGTGCCTTCGGGGGTGAGGACGGCGGTGGATTTGGCGCTCCATGATTGGATGGGCAAGCGGTTGGGGCTGCCGCTGTGGAAGCTGTGGGGGTTGGATCGCGATCGCATCCCCCCGGTCTCCGGTCACAATTGGCATCAGTAGCCCAGCGGCGGCCCAGGAGCGCCTGCGGTCCTGGCAGCAGCTCACCCCGGTGCAGGTGATCAAAATCAAACTCGGCAGCCCCGAGGGCATGGCAGCGGACCAGGCGATGTTTGCGGCGGTGCAGGCGATCGCCCCAACCCAGGCCCGGATTTATGTTGATGCCAATGGGGGCTGGGATCTGGAGGGGGCGATCGCTATGGCCCACTGGCTGGCGGATCGAGGCGTGGAATACCTCGAACAGCCCCTGGCGGAGGGCAACGAAGCCCAGCTCCCCAGTCTCAAGGCCCAATCCCCCCTACCCCTGTTTGTCGATGAGAGCTGCTGGGGCCTCGCGGATATTCCCAAGCTGGCGGCGGCGGTGGATGGCATCAACATCAAGCTGATGAAATGTGGCGGCCTGGGGGAGGCCCGGCGCATGGTCGAAACGGCCAAGGCCTGTGGCCTCAAAGTGATGTTTGGCTGCTATTCCGACAGTGCGTTGCTCAACAGTGCAGCGGCCCAGCTCGGCCCTCTGGCGGACTATCTGGATTTGGATAGCCATCTCAATTTGCGCGATGATCCCTTCCGGGGGGCAGCGATGATCGCCGGTCGCCTGGTGCCCAATGATCTGCCGGGTCTCGGGGTTGAGCAGGTGGTTTCCCAGGTGGCCAAAGTAGATACAGGGGGAGATACAGGGGGAGATGCAGATGCAGCCTGATTCAGGGCCAGGGGCCAGCTTTCCAGACCGGGCCGTTTCAGACCGCGCCGTTCCAGACCGAACCTGTCCAGACACCGCATTACGCCCAACCAGGGGGGACTGACTATGCTTAAATCCAGCGATCGCCTCGCCATTCTCCTCCACGGCGGCATCCGCAGCGGCGATGGCAAAACCGGCCTCGCCCTGTTGCGCTACCGCCAAGGCCCCATCGTCGCAGTGATCGATCAAGCCGCAGCGGGGGAATCCCTCGCAGATTGGATCGACTTCGATCGCCCGCCGATCCCCGGTGAACCCGCTGAGATCCCCATCGTCGCTTCCATCCAAGCGGCCCTCGCCCACCAGCCCGATGTCTTGGCCATTGGCGTTGCCCCCAGCGGCGGCCTGCTGCCCCCCGCCTGGCAGGCGGAGGTGGCCGAAGCGGTGGCGGCGGGGCTGTCGATTGTCAATGGCCTACATAGCCAGATGGCCAGGGATCCCCTGCTGAGCCAGCTTTTGGCGGCAAATCGCCGCACCGACCATCGCTCTACCAAACAATGGATCTGGGACATTCGCCAGGAACCCGCCGGGCTCCAAATTGGCCGAGGTGCCGCCCGCGAGCTGGCCTGCCGCCGCATCCTCACCGTGGGCAGCGACATGGCCGTGGGTGCGGCGCAACTGCGCATTCTGCAGGCCAGCCGACGCAACGCTTACGCGCTCACGGCGGATACGCTGGTGCCCGAAAGGGATGGGCAGACGCTTCTGCTGTCACGGGCGCAGGAGAGCGACGTGCCGCGCAGCGTCTCGGTCTCCTTGAGCCCGCTCATCTTGCACACCACCCAGAATCCGCTGTCGTTCATCCATGGGCCGATCTTCGAACCGCAGCCGATGGCGAGCGCCAGGTAGAGCGGGTGGAACCCCGAGCGTCTCCGCCGCGCCGAATCCACCCAGGATGCCGACGCTCGTGACCATGGCGACGGTCGCCGAACCCTGG
>JAAUQQ010000088.1 GCA_012032745.1 Synechococcales cyanobacterium RM1_1_8 | reverse complement strand
GCTTTGAGTGCGGGGGGGCGATCGGTCGGGAGATGCCTGGGCTGGGGCGATCGCCAAGGCCGGTGCTGGCTTCCCCTGGGGCACCGATCACTTTGCGACGGCTGCGGGGGCGACGACCGGAAATCACAGGTTTGTCAGGGTCAGCCTCTTCTGGGCCGCCGCTGGCTTCAAACCCATCGCTTTTTCCATCGGCAGATTCACCCGCCGTGGGGTCCGGTGACATTGTGCCAGCGGTATCCCCATTCGTGACATCACCATCGCTGCCATCCTCGGATTTATGCTTGAGGCGGCGGCGGCTGATGACCCGGCGCGATCGCTTTACCGGCCCAGTTTCTTCCCGATCCGTCTCCAGCTCCCGCGCCTCAGGATCCGTCAGCATTGCCTGCTCTGTCCCCGTGGACTCACCCGTTCTCGCCAGAATGGGCGCTGGGCTAGACTCACTGGCTGACGCTCCCCCTAGCTCCGCACCGGACTCATCATCGGCATCCACCCCCCTCACCGGACTGGGCCGCTTGCGCACCACGGCTTCCGGCGGCTTTTCCCCCGGCAGGGTGACCGTAATCAGCGCCGATTGGGGATCCAAGTCTGAGTCCTGCAACAGCAGCGGCGAGATCCCCAGCCAGGCGTAGATATCCTGCTCATCCGCCGTCATCTCCACCACCACCGGCTCCAGGGGGCGACTGCCCCGCTCCCGCCGCCCCCGAGATTCCCCGGTCTCTGACTCTCCCCGTTCATAGGTCGCCCCAGCGCTCCGCTCCTGCCCATCGCCTTCCTCGCTGTCTTCATTGCGGCGGCGGCGGCGACGACTGCGCTCCAACGGCGGCTCATCGCTGTCTGTGCCCCGGTCCTTGGCACCGGCCAGCTCTGCTGAAAATGACCCCAAAGCTGGGGGCCTACCCGCAGCAGATCCCCCAGCATTTCCACGGGTAGCGGGAGAGGAACTGACCGATGAGTCTGGAGATTGGACAGGGGTGGGGCCAGCGGAATCCAGGCTGGGGGGAGCAGGCAGCCCTCGGGGCGATCGCCCAGCCGCTCCCGTCGAACGGCTCTCAATCGTGCGCCCGCCCCGGCGGCTGCGGGGGTTGGCCCGGACCGTGGACAGCCGCTCGCCCGGCAGGGTCAGGCCCTCCTCTGCCTCGCTCTCGCTCACGGGTGTTTCCCCCGGCAGCAGCACGAGATGGCCCAGCCCGCTGCAGCTCGGGCAAGGCTGGCCAAACAGCTCGTAGATATTTTGCCCCTGGCGCTTGCGGGTCAACTCCACCAGCCCCAGCTCCGAGAGCTGGGCAATTTGGGGCCTGGACTTGTCCGCCTTGAGCGCCTTGGTGAAATGTTCGAGCACGCGCAGTTGATCGCTGCGGTGGTCCATGTCGATGAAGTCCACCACGATCACCCCCGCCAGGTTGCGCAGGCGTAACTGCCGAGCCAGCTCCGTCGCCGCTTCGAAGTTGGTCCAGAGGACTGTCTCCCGTGAGGTGGCAGAGCGGGTAAAGGAGCCAGAGTTGACATCGACCACCACCAGGGCCTCGGTGGGTTCGATGATGATGTAGCCCCCGGAGGGCAGGTCCACGCGGGGCTTGAGCGCCTCACGGATGGCGGCATTCACCCGGAAATATTCCAGAATGCTCGATGGGCCGCTGTGGTGGTCGATCAAAATGCCCTGGGGCAACTGGCCGCTGCTCCAGCTCGTCAGGTATTGCTTGACCCGTTTTAGGCCCGTGTGGGAATCCACCACAATGCGGTTGGCATCGCTGTTGTAGGCATCGCGCAACACCCGCTGGATGAAGTCATCATCACGGTTCATCAGGGCGGGCGGACTGGCCGTTTCCATTTCCTGCTGAATGTTTTCCCACTGTCCCATCAGCAGTTCCAGGTCTTCGATGATGGCCTCCTCATCGACCCCTTCCGCCTCCGTGCGAATCAGCAGGCCCATGGCGGCTGGCTTGATAAACACCGCCAGCGCCCTGAGCCGACTGCGCTCCGCCTCGCTGGAAATGCGCCGGGACAGGTTCACTCCCCGGCCAAAGGGCATCAGCACCAAGTAGCGGCCTGGCAGGGAGACATTGCCCGTCAGGCGAGGCCCTTTGTTGCCCGTGGGCTCCTTCATCACCTGGACCAGCACCTTCTGCTGGGGTCGCAGCAGGTCGGTGATGGAACCGCCATTGCGACGCAGCTTCAGCGGCCCCAGATCGCCCATGTGGATGAAGCCATTCTTTTCGCTATCGCCAATGTTGACGAAGGCGGCATCGATACTGGGCAGGACGTTTTCGACGCTGCCCAGGTAAATGTCACTGACTTGCTGGGTGCCCTTAGCCACGATCAGCTCTTGAATTTGGTCATCTTCGAACACCGCAGCGATGCGGTGCTGTTCGGCGATGATGATTTGCTTAGCCATTCAACGGTAATTCCTCAAAAAATGTAGCGATGGGGGGAGATTGCTTCGGGCCTGCGCGCTAGGCCTGGCGGTGCGATCGCCGCTCCACATCACCCCCAAATAAAACCAACGGAACAAAACCAACATCTAACTGGGCGGTCCTCCAACTGAGCAGCCTTCAGCAGAGCGATCGCACCTTTCTTCCTCAACGAAATTGATCCAGGCCTCGCCCCAACCGAGCCGCAAGCCTCAACAGCCTTTACTTGCTGTCACAACCAGACTTGCCCGAAAACAGATGAGCCAGATTCCGGAAATGCCAATCCCAGATGCATAAATCCCAGATGCATAAATCCCAGAAGCACACATCCCGAAACAGCCAATCCAGAGAACACAAGGCCAGAGAGCACAAGGCTGGAGAACACAAGCTGGATGAATCCAAATCTAATTGTCAAAAGCCTAACTTTCCAGAGGCCCAGGGCTCGGTGGCTGGGGCCATCGTCAGAGTCTGGCCTAACCCAGGCTGACTCCCCAGGCCAGACCCATAGGCGGGCAGGCCAGCCCGGCAGCGTTATGGCGAGGGTAGAGTAAGTTTTCTCCTAAATTCAATATATTGACGGGGTGCGGGGGGCACAGGAGCCAATCTGTCTCACCTCAGACCGCGCGCAATCTGGAAGCCCTGGGCTTGGGGAACAAGCTGGCAGCGGCGCGGACTGGCCTCGCAAGGGAGAGAACAGGGGGTCTGTCCTATCCATCCAGCGGCGAGATCAATCCGAACGAGCATCTCCAAATCAAAGGCGCAGCGATGCACCTGGGGGCCTAAGTTGTAAAAGCTTGGCGGCGACTAAACCTTGCACGACAGGATTCAATCCCTCTGCAACCCTTCTGCTGCATTGAGGAAGGTAACGTCAGCAACATTTAGCGCGTGTAAACCGTACCACAGGATTATTGCCCTGTCTAACCCCTGCTGGGCTATTGGCCTATTCCCTGGGTGGCTCGGGCAGCGCCAACGGGAAGGGGGTCGCCGGGTGAAAGGCGGCAGCCTTGATCAAGGTTCCGGGATGGTGGGGGCGATCGCCAGCGATCGCCAGCGAACGGCTGGCCGGGGCGGAGGCCGTGGCTTCCACCACGGGATCCAGCCAGAGCTGGCTGCGATGGGCCTGGAGCAGTTGCAAGCTCGGGGCCGCTGACCCGTTCTGCTGGGGCGGGGCGTTGCGGCGGGCGATGGTTTCCAGCAGGGTCAAAAGCTGCTCTGGCCGTAGCAGGGTGCCATCGTTGCGGCAACTGCCCTTGTAGTAGAGGACGGTTTGGTGGGGTTCCAGGTTCCAGCCCCGTTCCACGGCCAGTTCGGGGGCTAGCTCCAGGTG
This sequence comes from Synechococcales cyanobacterium RM1_1_8, assembly GCA_012032745.1. GTDB lineage: Bacteria > Cyanobacteriota > Cyanobacteriia > PCC-9006 > JAAUQQ01 > JAAUQQ01. The sequence continues at coordinate 10,377 of JAAUQQ010000088.1, read as the reverse complement.
GTGGAGGCGATCGCGGCCATTGAACACCTGGACTTTGCCCGACTTGCTCGTTTTCTCCAGGGGAACTTGGTCAGCGGCCAGCAGGGCTGCAATCCACGGCTGCCAGGGCGAGTCTGCCCTGGCCCGATCCGCCAGGGGCAGGCTTTCCTCTCCCCAGAGAACCTCGACCCAGAGGACATAGGCAGCGGCGGACAGCCGCTGGGTCACGGAGGGAGACTTGAGGTCGATGTCTTCAATCCCGTAGATCGGCAGCTCCGGGGGAAGTTGGGCGGTCAACTGCGCTCGAAAATCCTCAGGATCCATGGGGCGGGTTAGCTCCAGATCCATCAGTTCAGCGCTGCTGCCCATGCCCAGGGGCAGGGCGTTGGCCGGGGCGATGCGGGGGCCGGGGTGGAAGCCGCCGGTGAAGGAGATAGGTAGGGAGGCGCGGCGCAGGGCGCGGTCAAACAGGCGCACCAGGTCCAAATGGCTGATCAGGGTCATGCTGCCCTGCTTGCCAAAGCGAATTCGCAGGCGCTGGGCGCGGCTGCTGTCGGGCTTGCTAGTCCGCTGGATTTTGGGAATTTGCAACGGCGGCACGACGACGTTGTGGCCAAAGTCCAGGCCGCAGACGCCGCAGTGGGAGCAGCCCTCGAAGGAGCAGTCCGGCACAGTGGCAGCTTCCAGGGCCTTGAACAGGTCGTCCTTGAGCCACTGTTTGTCGATGCCAGTGTCCAGGTGGTCCCAGGGCAGGGGGGCGTCTAGCTGCTTGGCCAGCCTGTCGCTATCCGCCACGACTTCTGCTTCAGAACGACTGCGATCGGGTTCGTCAAAGATATTCCACTCGCCGGATTCCACCTGGCGATATTTCCAAGAGAGCCCCGCTTCATCAATGGCCTGAGCCCAGGCGGCATAGGCATTGTCCAGGCTTTCCCACCAGGAATCCATCCCGGCACCGAGCTCCCAGGCGCGGCGGACGACGGGGGCGAGGCGGCGATCGCCCCGCCCAACAAAATCCTCCATGGCGGAAATCCGCACATCAGTGAAATTCACCTTCACGTTGCGCAGGGTGTTGAACTCCTCCCGCAGCAGCCGCTGCTTGCGGCGGAACTCCTGGGTGGAGACGGAATGCCACTGGAAGGGCGTGTGTGGCTTGGGGGTGAAATTAGAGATGGTGATGTTGAAGCTGATTTTGCGCTTGCGGCCTCGACATTCCTGCTGGAGCCAGCGCACGGTCTCGGCGATGCCCAGGACATCGGCATCCAGTTCGCCGGGCAGGCCGATCATGAAGTAGAGCTTGATCTTTTCCCAGCCCTGGTTGTAGGCCGTCTTGATGCCCCGCAATAGCTCTTCGTTGGTGAGGCCCTTGTTAACGATGTCCCGCATCCGCTGGGTGCCCGCTTCCGGTGCGAAGGTGATGCCGGTTTTGCGGGTGCCCCCCATGATGTGGGCGATGTTTTCATCGAAGCGATCGACGCGCTGGCTGGGCAGGGAGAGGGAAATGTTCTCGGTTTTGAGACGGTTCTTGACTTCCACACCGACGGCAGGCAGGGCGAGATAGTCGGAACAGCTAAGGGAGAGCAGGGAAAATTCGTTGTAGCCCGTGGCTCGCATTCCCTTCTCGATCGCATCCACCACGGCCTCCGGTTCCACATCGCGAGCCGGGCGGGTGAGCATTCCGGGCTGGCAGAAGCGGCAGCCGCGCGTGCAGCCCCGGCGAATTTCGACGGTGAGGCGATCGTGGACGGTCTCGATATAGGGCACGAGGCCGATGGCGTAGGCGGGGATGGGCGTGGCCACGCGGCGCAGAACGCGGGCGGGCACCTGGGGCCGGTTGGGATGAACCGAGCCATCCTGGGCCATGTCGTAAAAGCGGGGCACGTAGCAGCCGGGCACCTGGGCCAGATCCAGCAGCGTCGCCTCGCGACCTAGGCCCGCCTCCTTGGCTTCATCCAAAACTAGGGCAATCTCCGGCAGCAGCTCCTCGCCATCGCCCAGGGCGACGAAGTCGAAGAACTCCGCATAGGGCTCGGGATTGGAGGTGGCGGTTTGGCCCCCGGCGAAGATGAACGGTGCGCCGCCCTGCCAGGGCGATTTGTCAGCCGCTGTGCGCTCCGCCCAGGTCAGGTCCACCTGGCAGAGGGAGAGCATGTCGAGAATATTCGTGGCACCCAGCTCGTAACTGAGGCTGAAGCCGAGGATGTCAAAGGTATTGAGGGAGCGGCGGGATTCGACGCCGAACAGGGGCGTGTCGGTTTCGCGCAGCTTGGCGGAGAGATCGGCGGCGGGGAGGTAGGCGCGATCGCACAATTGCCTCGGCTGGGCATTGATGATGTTGTAGAGAATGATGTGGCCCAGATTCGACGAGCCCACCTCATAGATCTCTGGGTATGTCAACGCCCAGCGAATATTCGCCGAGTCCCAAGGTTTGTGGATCGCGCCGCGCTCATTGCCCAGGTAGCGGGCGGGCCGATTCACCGCCGCATTTAACAAACTATCAACGGAAACGGCCACAGCCCAACTCCTTGTCCCAATGCATCACGCTGACAGCATGTCGCCAGCGCCAACCATTGTAGAAGACTTATGGGTAGAAGACTTATGGGCAGAAGGCTTAGGGAAGGCTCGGGCGCGCCTGCGCCCAAGGGCTGAGCGCAAGCTTGAGGCACTGGCCACAGACTGGTCAGACGCCATTCCTAGGCCGCGACGGGCAGGGATCGCAGCGCAGCCGGAGCCTTGTGAGTAATCTTCACCAGGCGATCGAGCTGGCTCAGCTCCAAGACCATTCGCAACTCAGGTGAAACGGAACAGAAGGTCAAAGAAAACCCATAGCGCCGGGCAAGCCTCACGACGGAGACCAGAGCCATAAGACCAGCGCTGTCAATTCCCCGAACTTTTTCAAAACTCAATACCACAGGGGGAGTTTGATAAGTCCTGATAATTGAAATAATTTGGCTTTCCAGCTCCAGGCCGTAGGCTGCATCTAACTGGCCAATCGGACTGAGAACCACACCACTCTTACCGACGGTAACCTTCTGCATGGAAGACTCCTAAACGCCTCAATTTATCTCTAATGGGTGCTCTATACTCGCCCAACGCTCCACTTCGGTTTGTCTCCAGGACCACCGTTTGCGTGGGAGCTGGGCGCTCACGATTCATCCAGACAAGTCATCTCATTGGACAAGCTATTACATAAGCAAGTCATTGCCCAAGCAAGTCATTGCCCAAGCAAGTCGTCGCCCAGGGCAGATCGGGAACGCCGATCGCACAAGCCGTTCCCCAAGGTCCATTCCGTAAGGTTTATTCCAGGGGACTCAATGAACATAGGCTGGCCTGCTTCAGGATGACCAGCAGCGGCGGCTACGTTCTCTGAAACTTCATAGAAGTCTGGTAGCCGTTTAAAGCTTCCGGTAAGCGTTTACACGCAACTTTGGCTCCCAAAGAAAGTGTTTATTGCATCTTTAAGGCATCAATCCCGCGCTATCACTCTATCCAACAAAAATAGGCCTGCTTAACATAGCAAAATAGGAATCGAAGCCGCCTCTTCATGGGAAGCAGGTTGTTCGAATTCATCCAGTCAGGATTCGCAGTGCATGGTCGGCATGGGCAAGCCCAGCGGCCTTGGCGAAGAAGTTGTGATGAAGCTTCAACGCCGTGATGGCGCGCAGGACGGCTCACAGGTTTGAATCAATGAGGATGAATGGGGTATGGAAGCTCAAATTTCGATTCGGCGGCTGGTGGAGAAGGCCATTTACCTTCGGCAGCTCACTCCAGAGATTGAAAACGAGATCAACTATGAGCTGACGCGGACAGGCTATATCTCCGATGTGGGCTTTGAGGCCCTGGAATTGCTGATGGCGGAAATGGATGCGGGCCGCATTCAGCTCGTCCCCAGTGATTAGTTGGTGATTAGTTGCGACCTGGCCAGTGATTAATTGCGAAATGGCTGGGAAATGGCTGGGAAATGGCTGTGGGACCGGAGAGAGGTCACCTAGGGCGATAAACTCAGAACTATCGCAATAGACTCACTGCAACGACATCCACAATGGTCACGATTAACGAGAACTATCTCAAACTTAAGGCAGGCTATCTTTTCCCCGAGATTGCCCGGCGGGTGAATGCCTTTGCAGAAGCCAATCCCAGCGCCGCCATTATCAAACTGGGCATCGGCGATGTCACCGAGCCTCTGCCCGCAGCCTGCCGTGAAGCCATGGTCCAGGCGGTGCAGGACATGGGCGATCGCGCCAGCTTCAAAGGCTACGGTCCCGAGCAGGGCTACCTCTGGCTGCGGGAAAAAATTGCCGAGCAGGACTTCCAGGCGCGCGGCTGTGAGATCAGCGCCTCAGAGATTTTTATCTCCGATGGCTCTAAATGTGACTGTGGCAACATCCTCGACATCCTCGGCGATGACAACCGCATCGCCGCCACGGATCCGGTCTATCCGGTCTATGTGGACACCAACGTGATGGCAGGCCACACGGGCGAGGCCGATGCTAGCGGCAAGTACGGCGGTCTGACCTATTTGCCGATTACAGCGGCCAATGACTTCACCGCCCAGATCCCCAGCGAAAAGGTAGATATCATCTACCTCTGCTTCCCCAACAACCCCACCGGGGCCGTGGCGACGCGAGACAATCTTCAGGCTTGGGTGGACTATGCCAAGCAGCATGGCTCGCTGATTCTGTTCGATGCGGCCTATGAGGCCTTCATCACCGATCCCACCATTCCCCATTCGATCTATGAGCTGGATGGGGCCCGCGACTGTGCGATCGAATTCCGCTCCTTTTCCAAAAATGCAGGCTTTACCGGCACCCGCTGTGCCTTTACCGTGGTGCCCGACAGCCTGACGGTGGAGACCTCCCAGGGGGAAGCGGTGAAGCTGTGGCAGCTCTGGAACCGCCGCCAATGCACCAAGTTCAATGGCGTTTCCTACATCGTCCAGCGGGGGGCCGAGGCGGTGTATTCGCCGGAGGGTCAGGCTCAGATCAAGGGGCTGATTGATTTTTATATGGAGAATGCGCGGATCATCCGCGATCGCCTCTCCGCTGCGGGTCTCCAGGTCTACGGCGGCATCAATGCGCCCTACGTCTGGGTCCAGGCCCCCCACGGCCTCAGCAGTTGGGATTTCTTCGACAAGCTGCTCCAAGCGGCCAATGTGGTCGGCACGCCGGGCTCCGGCTTCGGTGCAGCGGGGGAGGGCTATTTTCGCATCTCGGCTTTCAATAGCCGGGCCAATGTGGAGGAAGCTATGGCTCGCATTGAAGCGAACCTGAGCCTGGTAGGGACGTCGCCCCGGCAAAGCTCTGATCCTGCCTAGCCTGCCAGATCCGGGCCAGGCCACTGTTGCTGCCAGAGCTGGGCCATGAACTGACCCAGGGCGATCGCCGCCCCTGGGTCGGCCTGGGTTGCCGGCTTGTCAGCGTAAAGATAGGGCAGCAGAGGCAGGATTTCTACATCCAAAACGGCCTTAAATAGCACCGTCGGCCAAAGCAGATGGGACTGTTCACGCAGATCGAGGATAGCCTCGGCAGCGATAGCCTCGATAGCGGGGGCCGGGGCAAACTCATCCTCCGGCCAGGGATCCACCAGCAGCAGGGGCCTGGCCCAAACCATATCGCGACTGGCAATGGAATCAATCACCTCGGCATAGAGGCGCGCTTGATCCTGGGCTAGGCGAACGATTTGGCCTGCCTGGAAAGCGTCCCTTCGGGCGGGAGCAGCTTGAGAAGACCCAGATTGAGAAGACCCAGATTGAGAAGACCCAGATTGAGAAGACATAGACCTGACCATCAAACCTCTCCGTCGAACAGCCCCTCTTCTAGTCCGGCGGCCCAAAAGGTCACAAAGACCCTTAGACCCGACGCCCCCATCGTGAGTTCCCCCCGTTTGTTCTCGCTCCCATGACCTCCTCCCCCAGAGGGTTCAGGGGATTCGGGGAGTGGATTTTTGGGGGGGAGGCGCTATTCTAGAATAGGCCCTAGCAGGGAGGTCGATGGGCGATCGCCGCGCTGAAAACCGCCCTTCTGCCCCGAGTCGTGGCACTGTCTTCCAATCTGAAGATCAACTCCCGGCATCAGCCTCCACCGTCCGCCCGCCTCAACTTGCAGGCCAGGCCAAACCCAGGCCAAATCTTTCGTTCAAACCGTTCTGCCTTGACTACAGGCATGGCCCAGGCGACCTATCCTGGGCAAACTGCTAAAAACTTGTTGTTGAAGGAGATCTACCTCTGATGTCTACCCAAGTCGTTGAAAAGCGCGATGTCGCTGTTGTCCGTAAACCTGCTCCCCAGTACCGTGTGCTGCTCCACAACGATGACTACAACGGCATGGAGCATGTGGTTGCAGCGCTGATCCAAACGGTGCCCAGCCTCTCGCCCCCCCAAGCTGTGGACATCATGATGGCGGCCCACAACCATGGCACGGCCCTGGTGATCACCTGCGCCATGGAGCCAGCGGAGTTCTATAGCGAAACCCTGAAGAGCCACGGTTTGAGCAGCTCGATTGAGCCGGAGAATTAGGGGGCGTTCCGGGGGCGTTTGGGGCCAGACGGGATGGGCTGTAGATCCATTGGCCGCAAATCTATGGGCTGTAAATCCATTGGCCATAAATCCGTGGGGCAGGATGATGCGAGTTGATCGGCTGTTGCGTCCCTGTCTGAATTGGCCAGCACCGCTGCGGGTGTTGGCCTTTTTGCTGGTGCTGGCCCTGCTGTGGGCTCCCCTGGCGATTCCGCTGTCGCTGTTGATTCCGGATCCCGACTGGCAGAGCGTTGTAACGCTGCTGGTGCTCTATGGCCAGTTTATTTGGCTGGTGCGGCGCTGGGCTAGGGTGGCCCATGGGGAGGCGCGGCCTTTGGCGAGCTATGGGTTGGTGCGATCGCGTAACCTCTCCCAGGGGGCGATCGGCTTCGCCGTCGGCGCGGCCCTGGTCTTTGCCATGTTTGGCCTGGAAATCCTGCTGGGCTGGGCCAACTGGCTCGGTCCAGGCATTGGCTTTCCGCGCCAGGTATTGGATGGCTTGCTCGTGGGTCTCGGGATTGGCTTCGCTGAGGAGCTGCTGTTTCGCGGCTGGATGCTGGATGAGCTAGAGCGGGATTATCGTTGGAACCAGGCGCTGTGGGGCAATGCTTTGGTGTTTGCACTGCTGCATTTCCTCAAGCCTTTGGCGGAGGTGCTGCGCACTTGGCCGCAGTTTTTTGGCCTGGTGCTGCTGGGACTAATCATGGGCTTGGCAAAGCGGGCCACCCAGGGACGGTTGGGCCTGGCGATGGGGCTCCATGGCGGGCTGGTGGGAGGCTATTACTGGCTCAACGTGGGTGAGCTGGTGGACTTTACCCAGCGGGTGCCCGATTGGGTGACGGGGGTGGATCGGAATCCCCTGGCGGGGCTGGTGGGGCTGGTGTTTTTGACGGGGATGGCGGGGGTGCTTGGGTGGATGGGCGATCGCCCAGTCAGCGAAGAATCTGCGGCAGTGGGAAACTAACGCCCAGCGCCAGCCAATTCCTTCTGGGCGGGCTTGACAGGGGCGCTCAAAGCCTCCGCTAGGGGTGCCCGGCCCAGCTTTTGCTCCAAGATATCCATGACCGTGCGGCCAAAGTCTTCGTTGTTTTCGCGAATGGCCTGGAGGCAGACATCGCCGAAGAATTCGCCCAGCTTGCCGGGGTTCCACAGCAGCTTTGTCGCCACCCAGGGCAAATAGATCGCCAGGGGATTGTAGTCCCGCTTGAGAATGTTCTTCTCGAAGGCATATTCCTCCAGGTGGGTATGGGGTTGGAGACCAATGAAGAAGATGGCAGGTTCGATTTGTTCGGGGCCAAAGATCTCTTCTAGCTCGCGGTGGTAGGCGATGGTTTGTTTGATGGTCTCGTCCCGCTCGTCGATCACGTTGAAGGAGTAGTTGATCGAAACCAGGTCATTGAAGCCCGCAGCCTTGAGGTCGCGGCAGTTTTGCAGCACGGTCTTGAGGTTGTAGCCCATGCGCATTTTGCGGACCAGCTCCTGGGAGCCGCTGGTGATGCCAATCTCGAAGTAGTTCATGCCCGTGGCCACCATCAGCTCGCAGAGGCGGGGGGTGAGGTTGTCAGCCCGGATATAGGCGGCCCAGTGGATGCCTTCCATGCCTGCGGCTTGGATTTTTTCCAGCAGCTCGATGGTGTCGTCGATGTAGCGCTTGGCGGGGATGAACTGGGCGTCGGTGAACCAGAAATTGCGCACGCCGCGATCGTAGAGCTGGCGCATTTCGGCGACGACTTCATCGGCGGGGTTGATGCGCACCTGCTTGCCTTCCACCACGGTGTAGATGCAGTAGCAGCAGTTGTGGGGGCAGCCGCGCTTGGTTTGGACGCCGATGTAGAAGTCTTTGTCCTGGAGGTAGTAGTTGAAGGCGGGCCAGATCTGTTCGATGTAGCTGTAGTTGCAGGCGGTTTTTTCGATGGGCGTGGGCCATTCGTGGATGAGGCGATCGCGGGGTTCAGTCTCCCCCACCACATAGCAGCGCTCCTGGCTGAAGTCTTCCTTGCGAATCAGCTTCTCCAGCAGGGTCTCGCCCTCGCCGACCGAAACGATCGCCCCCTTGGGCAACATTTGGGGCATCTGCTCATAGAAAACGCTGACGGCACCGCCCCCGACAACAACTTTGGCATCGGGATGATAGCGGCGGGCACGTTTGAGGCCGCGCTTGACCAGGGCCTCGTTGCGGCGCAGCTCCGCCAGGTAGGTGCCCACCATGCGAGCGCCCCCCAGGGCACCGCGCAGCTTCACCAGGGGATTGCGGGCGTAGGAAAATTCAAAGGCGTGCTGAAGGGGGTTGCCGCCGCGACCGCCCACGGGGGCGTAGATCTGGATATCCCGCCAGGAGAACACTAGGAGATTGGGTTTGAACTCATCGATGCGCTCATCCAGGGTGGCGCTGAAGTCCAGGGGGGCCACGGTGCCCATGTCGAAGATGGACTGTTCCACATCGGGAAACTGCTTGTGGACGTGATCCGCCAGATAGACCACGCCGATGGGGAAGATCGGATTGCAAGGAAGGCGCACGTAGAGAATGCGATCGGCCACAGCGTTAAACTCCACTAGAGAATTGAGACAGTTGAATATTAAGTATTGTTATATAAATTTCATCTTAGCACTGCCCTCTCAAACCCGCTTTGACCTGCTCCAGCGAGGATGACGCCCCCAGCAACGCTCTGTCTAAAGTCGGAGTTGTGAGAGACGGTATGCAGGTTTACAGCATGGCACAAACGCCGATGCTAGCTTGGGATCAGTCAACCCTAATTCTTACGTGGTTCAGGCATAGATAGGCATAGATACAGTTTTTCGCCCGCCATGCAGGGGTTCCGTCGCTGGGATGGGAGCTGGGCTGTTGCGGAGGGGGGAGCTGTCGGGGCGAGTCACCGTCGGAACGGGTCACTGTAAGAACTCAAATGTGGTGTTTGGGGGTTAGCATATCGGGATTATTTTTTATCAACTGTGGTGGTGCCTGGGGGTCGGGTATGACACGCAGTCTCTATTGCTCTCCTGGCGCTACTGTTCCCCTGGCGTTGTTGATCCTTTGGGAGCTGAAGTGGATCCGATCTCAGTGCAACACCCATTGCAACCAGGAGTCTGGCCCGTTTTGATCCGTTGAGACCAAGTTTATTAATTATCTTTGAACTGTCATGGCACAAATCCTTGATCCGCTAGCCCAAGAGTACTCCCAAGCTGCCCTTTGCTGTTGCTATATCAACCACACCTCCAAGGTCCAGATTGCTCGCATCACCAATGTTCCGAATTGGTATTTTGAGCGTGTGGTTTTCCCTGGCCAGCGCTTGATGTTTGAAGCTCCTGGGAGCGCCCAGCTTGAGATTCATACGGGCATGATGGCCAGCTCGATCCTGTCTGACTCCATTGCTTGCTCCAAGCTGGAGATTGGTGAATCCGATGGCGCGATTTCCCTGGGCGTGGAGGTGGCGATCGCCCAACCGGAGGCAGAAACCAGCGCTCCCAAGGCAGCGGCCTAGTAGACTCGGGCGTAAGTTTGGCTACCCTCACCCTAAATCCCTCACCCTAAATCCCTCACCCATAAAGGGAGCGGGACTTCGATCCGGCTCCCCTTCTCCATCGCCTCGCTGTACTAGTCTGCCAGGGCGGCGTCCGATGCTGCGGGGGTGAACAAAAAGTTTAGCTATATCGCGGGAAGCCCCGCGCCATAATCTTTGATTTGGCGTCGGGATGAAAGTAGGCGAGTCGAAGTCTGCTGCCTGAACCATGTTTGGAAAAACGAGTGAAGACAGCGAGGCTGAGACGAGCAAATGGTATGCTTGAACCAACATAAATGATTTTCATGGTGCCGACCTGACTTCCTGACACAAACGTACAGACTTGCTTTGCAAGCTGGTGAACAGTGCAGACGAAGTAAAACGGGA
>JAAUQQ010000087.1 GCA_012032745.1 Synechococcales cyanobacterium RM1_1_8 | reverse complement strand
CCATAGCGGGGGCCAAAGCGTGGGGATGCCGGTGGTGAGCAGCAGGACCGGGACCAGGCGATCGCCCCCACCGCCGTAAAGGCCCAGATCACCACATATTCATCGACGGTTTTGAGGCTTTGCTTGCTGGTGAGGTCTTTGAGGGCCTCGCAGCAGGCGGTGATGCTGGCAAAGAGGAACCAAATCAAGGGCGGGTCAGAAGCGATCGCTCTGCCAGGTGGGGGCGCTGGGGTTTATTGTCTCCCAGGTCACTGGACTTCGCACCTGTTTAGAAAATACTGGAGGGCATCACTCTGGCTGCTGAGGGTCATCGCTGGGAGGGTGCCATCCACCGCGCAACCAAAGGCGTCGGGCACGGCGAATCGATCCATCGTCATGGCGATCGTCGTTCATGTCCAGTCGATTAATTGTGGCTCGCCCGATAGGGCTGGTGCCGAGAATGGTTTGGCTATCCTGGCTCCAGATGAAATGCTCCGGCCACAAATCCTGGCGAGGGTTAAAGAGCCGTTGCACAGTTTGGCTGACAGGATCGATGCCTTCTGTGAAGTTGTAGCGGCGACCGTTGCAGCGGGTGCAGGCTAAAGCCAGATTTGCTTCATCGTCACTGCCATTGAGGGATTGAGGAACGATGTGGTCAAAGGTAAAGAGTGCGGTGCTGCCTTCTTCTGAGGAGTGGCAGTATTCACAAAGGAATCTGGCCCGTTGGCGAACCCGTTGCCGGGTGGTGCGGCTAATTGCCATGGGCAGAGACGGCAGGCGACTCGGCAATAATCCGGGCGTTGATCAGGGTGAAGATGCGATCTAGCTCAGTGATACCAGCAAATTCGGCGGTTTCGGCTTCGCTGAGGCTTTGATTCTTGTGGCGCTCCAGGAGGGTTTCGAGGCGGGTTTGGAGTTCGTCGGTAAATTTGAAGAGGTTGAGTCCACGGACGGTCTGGATTTGGACTCCGGCTTCAACCCAAAAGGAGGGCTGCACCATTGTTTGGGTGATCATGGGTTTGGCCTCGGCGGGGTTGCGCAGTTGGAGACTTTACTTTCTGGATTATATCAATGCGGTTTGGTGCATTAGGTCAAGACACCGGGTGTTTAACAGAAGATGACTGCGGGATAGAAAAGTAATTCAAAACACCCGGTGTCTGGCTTGAGGCAGGCGCGGTTGCCGTTAGCCTTGCAGCTTTTGCTGAATGGCCTGAAGCCAGCCATTCGCGGTTTGGGTAGTTGGGTGATCAACGCCCAAGGCTGGGATATAGATTTGCAAGGCTTGTTCAATCGCGGTGAGCGCTTGCGAGTAGCGCTCGGTTTCGTAGTACAGTCCTGCCAAGTTATTCAGGCTTTTGGCGGTGTCGGGATGGCGCTCTCCTAGCTCACTTTTCCGGATTTCCAACGCTTCGACCAACAACGGTTCCGCTTCCCCATACCGGCCCTGAGATTGGTACAGTTGCGCCAAGTTATTAAGACTGCTGGCGGTGGAGGAATGGCGATTGGCTCCGCCAAGCTCCGAAGGATCGCCCGGTTCCGCTTTCCTGATTTCCAACGCTTTTAGATACATTGGCTCCGCTTCGCTGTAGCGCCCTTGATCAAAATATAATCCTGCCAATCGATCCAACGCCGCAGCCATTGCAGGCGTTTTTCCCAGCCTCAGCGACCCCAAAAACCCCTCAAATTGCGAGGTCAAATCCCGCAGTTCCTGCTGCGCCCCCACCTCCGCCAAACTCTCCAGCGCAGGCAATAAATAGGTCATCAACAAATCCTGATCCGCCGCCCCCGCCTGACGGGCAGCCTCAAACTCCACCAACAGCTTCTGACTCCGCTGCCGAGCATCCTCAAAATTGACGCTTCGTAGTTCCCCTGCCCCCAGCGGAATTACCCCAGAATCAGAAATAACCTTTGCAGACATTGCCGGATTCAGCTTTAGCTGCGGCCTAAACCAACCGTGCAAATCCGGCATCGCATGGAGCGACGTTTGCAATAGCACGGGCGTCATCCACCACAATTGCCGCAGCGGCAACGCCACCAGCGCTTCCCGATTAAAATTTACGACCCGCAACGCATCCGCCAGCGGAATTCCCGGCTCAAATGCCGTTGCAAAGCCCGTCACCGAAACCATGCCCCCCGAGACCTCCGCCAGCCGCTCCCGCAAAAACTGCACAATCTCCTCAGCAGGACGGCGCGTGGGCAGCTCCAGCTCAGTCCAAGCAATCCCCGCTTGCTTCAGCTCAGTCTGCACTCGCTGCACAACCTTTTGCCGGTCAAACTCCGAACTATATTCCACCCGCGCCAGCCCAGCTCCATCGCGGCGTCCCCATAGCAACAACCGCTCAGTCACCTCAGCAACACTGCCTGGTGTCAGTTCCGTAGAACTCCGCTCAGCAGCAGACTCAGAAGGTTCCACCCGCCGCTCCTGGATCTAAACAATGCTGGGCCGCCAAGATATCCACCACTAGCGGATGTACGCCAAACCACCGCTGTCCATTAAACTCCTGCACGGAGCGAGCATTCAGTAGTGCATAAAGCACCGGATTTGGCACCTGGGCCTGCTTTTCGCCGTCATAGAGCTGCTTAAGCAAGCTGGCCTTGGCTTCGTAATTTATCTCATCGGGGTCATAGGGACTTTGCCCCAAACGGCGCTCATAGTCACTGCGCAAATTCACGATCGCAGCATCGGCATCCCCAGCTCCAATCTGGCTTGCTTTACGAATCGAAGCTCCATCCGCCGCGTAATTAACCAGGGCAAACAGATCGCGCAAATTTCCTCCCGAAGCCACAACCAACCGAGTGAGCTGCTCCGGTTCAAAAAGCTTCAAATCCATCCTTGCTGCTAGGGCTTTCTCCACCGCAGACCGCCCATCTGACCTTGCCGCATGAGACTGATCAAACATCGGCGTATCGGGAATTACAAAACTGCAATCCTCGGAAAAGGGAAGCCTCGTTGCCTTGGCTGAGTAATATAGGCCAATAGGCAAGGTGAAAATTAGATTCGCTCGCAGTTCCTGGAAAATGTTCGCATAGGTAATGAATAGCTCTTCGATGCGATCGCTGGGAATCCCCGACCGATCAAAGTCCTCCCCGACAAATAACCATTGCTTGGTCATCGCCTCTCGCAAAAGCTGATTGCACTCATCCAGCAGCCGATTCGCCACTGCAATCAAGCTATCCAGCCGAGTCAAGCGATATTCAATAACCTCGGTTTTGCGTGTCGAAGCAAACTTGATTTCTCCCTTCAGTGTTGCAAACAATCCCAACACCTTGCCCCAGAGAGAGTCTTCCTTGGCCCCTGCTCCTGCTTCAATACTTACCGCTGCATTCTGTGCCAGCTCGCGGGTCTCTTTTTCCGTGGCAAACCAATCCCAAACTTCCTGTAACCGAGCATCAGAAGGGCGCCTGCCTGCACCGCCTTGGTCAACGGGCTTAGCCGTCGCCTCTGCCACATTGGCCATCAACACCAGCAATACATCTAGCGGCTTAAAGCTGCCTGGATCCAACACCGAAACTGCGCTAAAGCGGATGGGCTGAAACAGCGGCTCCACTTCAGCGAGTAGCCGAGAGATCTCGGTCGATTTGCCCACACCACGATGACCCATCACACAGGCTTTGAAAGGAATGCGATCGCCATAGGCTCGCACCAAGCGCAGCTTCAACCGCTGCATCTTGTCCCCACCCCTAACCTGATTAATTTCTTCAGCATAAAATGCCCCCAACTCCTCAGCTGTGATTAGGGGACTAGGCTGCAATGTGCGATAGACATCCGCCAACCGGGTCGCAGGATTGGTTTGCAGCGAAGCGCGCTCAACCATGGAACTGCTCAAAAACAACGTCTTGCGTTAGTTATAACCCAAGGCCCGTCTTCCTCCGCAGAAAACCATCGCCGCCTCTATCGCCCCCGCCCGCCAAGCACCGTCCGCCTCGCCCCCCTAATCCTGAGCCGTCCAAGCCGGAAAAGCCGCCAGGGCAGAGGGAGCTTGCTCCTGAAACTCCGGTAGCAGATACTCCTCCAACAGCGCCGCCAAATTTTGATCCGCCGTCTCCAGGGCGCGCCGCACAACCCCCACCTGCTCAATGATCGGCTCGTGACCATCGCGGATCGCATCGTGGAGCATTTGATTCACCATCAGCTTGACATCCCCCAGCTCCAAAATGGCATCCTCGATGTCGCTGATTCCCATGGGCTGGGTTGGGGCGGAAAAAGGGGCGGAGAAGCGTCTTCTGGGGCGTGGCATGGTTCGGCGAGCTGGCTGGGGCCAGGGCGTGGTTACTGGGTATTTAGTGTTTTTATTTTTACAGAGAGATACTGCCATGTACTGTGTCGCAGAAGTCAATTTCAGCGTTTTGTCAATTCTTCAATAGCAGCTTGGCAGAACTGCTGCCCCAGCAGTTCCCCTGCTCCCTGAACCGGGAAGGCCCCTGGGAGGGTAGGCTTTGAAGGGCAGTTCGCCCCAGCCCAGCCCCGAGCCCTGCGAACCAGCCCCTAGCCCTGACGCCGCCAAGCCCATGCCTTTTTTCCGCAAAGACGAGACCCTCACCCAGCTCGGGGACCAGATCCTCGCTGCCACCTGGGCCGAATTCCCCGGCCTGGCCCGCAATCAGCTCGCCCTGACTTGGGTGGTGTATGACCCCGGCTTTCCCATGCACACGGGGGGGCGATCGCCCTGGATGATTTCTGGACACATCGGCCCCGAGGCTTTAGCTACCGCAGTGTGGAAGCGATCTACCCCGCCAGTGTCGTCAAGCTGTTCTACATGGTGGCGTTTTATGAGTGGGTCGAGAAGGGCATGTTGGCTACCACGGCGGAGCTGAAGCGGGCCGTGGCTGACATGATTGTGGACTCTAGCAACGATGCCACGGGGCTGATTGTGGATGTGTTGACGGGCACGACCAGCGGCCCGGAGCTGGCTCCCGGCCCGTTTGAATCCTGGAAACGTCAGCGCAATTTGGTCAATCGCTATTACCAGGGGCTGGGCTGGGAGGAACTGGAGAGTTGTAACATCAACCAAAAAACCTGGGGCGATGGTCCCTATGGGCGTGAGCGGGCTTTCTATGGCGAAAATTATGAAAACCGCAATCGGCTGACCACCGATGCCGTGGCCCGCCTGGTCCACAGCATTGCCGGGGGGGTGGCGGTCTCGGCCCCGGCTTCGAAGCGGATGATGGAGCTGATGCAGCGATCGCTCGATCCCCAGGATTGGCAGCCGGATCCGGAGAACCAGATCGGCGGGTTCATTGGCGAGGGGTTGACGGCGGAGGCGCTGTGCTGGTCGAAGGCGGGCTGGATGAGCCGGGTGCGCCACGATGCAGCCTATGTGGAGCTGCCCGATGGGCTGCCGTTTACGCTGGTGATTTTCAGTGAGGGCCAGGAGCACAGTGGCAATGAAAAAATCTTGCCCTTTGTGGCCCAGCAGGTGGCCCAAGCGATCGGAGCAGCTCTGAAGCCTCGCCCCGGCTGGGGCGCGCTCAGGGGCTGGGATTTGGTTCGGGGCTGGCTAGGATTTGGCGAGGCGGAAGCTTTTGATGGCATTGCGATCGCTGCTCAGCCAGGTTTCCACGGTGGTCAGCAGGAGCTGGGTGGGGATGGGCTTGGTCAGGGTTTGGTCGGCTCCGACGAGGCGGGCGCGGAATGTGTCGAGCAGGTTGCCGCTGAACAGAATGATTGGCCTGTGGCGGAATTGCTCGATGCGGCGAATTTGGCTACAGAGTTCGTAGCCGCTGACCACGGGCATGACCAGATCGATAAAAATCAAGTCTGGTTGTGCTTCAATAATGCGCTGGAGGGCTTGGACGGGGTCCAGGGTGCTGCTGTATTGGTAGCCGGCCTGGGTGAGGATTTTGCCCATTTGCTCGCAGAGGGTCGGGGAGTCGTCCACGCAGAAGATTTTGGCTGGGGTTGGGGCTGGGGCCGATTGCTGGGCTGCTCCCTGGGCTGCTCCCTGGGCCGATCCTGGGGTCGATCCTGGGGCCGATCCTGGGGCCGATCGCGGGCCTGTTCCCTGGGCCGAGCTAGGGGCGGGGCGGTGGGGATAGCCCTGGTCTGGGGTGACCCTCAGTTCCAGTAGGCCCTGCTGTTCGTGGGCAATCATGGTTTGGCTGAGGCGGGTTAGGTCTTGGTGCATCAGCAGGGCCAGTTCGCGCAGGGAGAGCTGGCCTTGGAGGAGTTGGCTCAGGGTTGCATAGGTTTGGGGCTGGACTTCGCTGCGCAAGAGATCGGCTTGGGCGATCGCCGGGGCCAGGTTGGGCGAATAGGGGCCGAGATGGGCGGAACACCAGGCCCGCCAATGGGCTTCGAGGGGCACCAGAATTTCCTGCAGGGGAATGAAGGTGATGGCATCTTGCAGGACGAGAAATCCGCTCTCGGTGCGGCTAAAGCGTTCGATCAGCTTGGAGGCCTGGGCGATATCGAACAGCACTTCGATCAGGTTGGCTTGGATCAGCGATCGCGCCACCTCCCGGCTGAGCCGGTTGGCTTCCACTAGCTTGGCGAGCATCTCGTATTCCCAGTGGGCCTGGCCCTGCTGGGTCGCGGGGGGGCAGGGGGGGAGATGGGCGATCGCCTCGGGGCAAAACTGTTTCAGCAGCCGCTGCCAGCGGCGAAAGCGATGGAGCCCGCCGCCCGCCCAAACCAAGCGGCCCATGACAAAAATAGGCGCATCCGGGGCAAATGGAGCGTATCAAAGTTTAGGCTCCCGGTGAGATGTTGCTGCCGAGCCCGCTCCAGATGTTGGGTCAGCGCTTGAATCACGGGAAACTGACTCAGATGCACCTGAGACTCGATGGAGACTGTCATGGTGACGTCCTAATGACCGGAAGAATGGGCAAAACGGCAGGCAGATAGTCTAAAGATGCCCAAAATTCATGGGAAAACTCGCAGCGATCGCGGCCCCTGGCATCTATGCGGTTTCCCGCCTAGCAAAGGGTTTCAGCCTCTGGAGCCCGCTGATCTGCCTGCTGATTTTCCCGCTGAGCTATATGCCGATCTGCCTGCCGATCTGCCTGCCGATCTGCCTGCCGATCTAAGGGGGCGATCGCCGGGCTGGATCTGGACCAGAGGCTGGCATCGCTGCCCGCTGGCACCAAGGCCCACAATCCCTGGGGCACGACTTCAAACCGCATCGGCGTTTTGCCCAAATAATCCCCATCCACCTGCACCGGCAGGCGTTTTTTCTTTTTCTTGCCGCGAATTTCAATCGTGCGGGCGCGGTAATAGCGCAGGGGGTTGTCCCCTTGGTTATAGAACCGGGTAAAGACGGACAGCAGCCGTTGGGGCGCGCTCAGCAGGGTTCGCCCCTGGATGACGCAAACATCAAGCAGGCCATCGTCCACCAGGGCATGGGCTGTGAATTTGATCACACCGCCGTAGAGCTGGCTGTTGCCAATCACCACCATCAGCACCCGGCCCCGGATGCGCTTGCCATCGATGTAGAGCTTGGTCTTGATGCCGCGATAGCGACAGGCGGTTTGGAAGGCCTGTTTGATGTAGGCGATCGCCCCCAGTCGCTGCTTTTCCTCCGACTTCACCTCCGCTGTCACTGCTGCATCAAAGCCCGCGCTGGCCATCAATAGGAAGTAGCGATCGGGGCTTTCAGCTTGGGCGGCGGGTTCTGGGAGTGCGGGGCCTGGGCTCGGGGGCTCTGCTGCGATCGCAGGCCCTGGAATCGGGGGCTCAAGCGGCGGCTCAATCGCCTTGGGAGCCTTGGCGGGGCGCTGGCGACAGACGCCCAGATCGAGCTGTCGCAGCTCCGCTTGCAAATAGGCCCGAGCCGCCTGGGGAATGTCCATGGCCAAGCCCATTTCCCTCGCCCAGATATTCACCGTGCCACAGGGCAGCGTCGCCAGGGCCGTCTGGGTACCCACCAGGCCATTCACCACCTCATTGACCGTGCCATCTCCCCCGGCCGCCACCACCAAGTCATAGCCTGCCGCCGCCGCCGCCCTGGCCTGGAGCGTGCCATCCCCAGCAAAGCGCGTCGGCTGGAGGGTCACCTGCCAGCCCGCCCCGCGCCAAATCTCAGCGGCGAGGGTGAGCTGCACCAAGGTCTCGCTGGCTTGGCCCGCTGTGGGATTGTATAAAATCAATGCAAGGTGGCTCACGGCATGACTCCGCAATTGAGGAGACCGATTAACAATGTTCTTAGAAATGCGAAGTTCTGAAAGTTCTGAAAGTATAGAAACTTCAAGGCCAATGGGCTTTTATCTAATACCATAGGCCCATCTCCAGCGGAAATGGCTCCATCTCGCTGCCCTGGCCCGTTCGCTTCTTTCCCTCGCCCGGTCCCACTCCCAGGTCTGGTCCTACCCCTTAATTCCAGTCCCACCATGGCACAAAAAAACGACACTCCAGCCTTGATTTTGGCGCTGCTTGTGACCCTCGGACTCCTGGGGGTGGGCGGATGGCTTTTGGCCGGACAGTTTGGCCTCAGGGGCGGCGGGCCATCCACGGGGGGCATCGGCCAGGGCATACTAGGCGGCGGCACCAGCGACCCCCAACCGACTGGACCCGTCACCCTCAGCCGGGGCAGCGTCTCGCTCTTGCCCAATCCTTCACCCGCCAAGCAGGCGGGTCTAGCGGCCTACGGCCAGGGCAACTATCCCGAAGCGGCCCAGCAATTTGGCGTAGCCCTCCAGGCCCAGCGCAATGATCCCGAGGCCCTGATCTACCAGCAAAATGCCCTGGCCCAGGCGGGGCAAACCCTGGCGCTGGGCGCAGCCCTGCCGGTGGCCACCGATGAAAATGCCGCCCTGGAGCTGATGCGCGGCATCGCCCAAGCCCAGCAGGAAATCAACCAGGCCGGTGGGATCAACGGCAGCAAGCTGGTGCTGGTCTTGGCCGACGATCGCAACAACCCCACCAGCGCCCAGGCCGTGGCCCAAGCCTTTGCCCAGGACAGTTCCATCCTGGGTGTCATCGGCCACTATGCCAGCGACATCTCCCTGGACACCCTCCAGACCTACGAAGCGGCGAAGCTGCCGACGATCTCGCCGGTCAGCACCTCGATCAGGCTCAGCAACGCCAGTAGCTACTTTTTCCGCACGGTGCCCAGCGACTACATCGCTGCCCGCGCCCTGGCGGAACATAGCCTCAGCAAGCTTCAACGCCAGCGGGCTGTGGTGTATTTCAACAGCCAGAGCGCCTACAGCCAGTCCCTCAAGGGGGAATTTGCCACGGCGTTTTCCCTGGGCGGCGGCCAGGTTCTCAGCGAGGTCGATCTTTCCCAAAGCAGCTTCAGCCCCGCCAACAGCCTCGCCAGTGCTGAGCAGCAAGGGGCGGATGTGATCGTGCTGTTGCCCAACAGCGGCACCCTCAACAAGGCCCTGCAAGTGGTCACGCTCAACCAGAAAAAACTGCCGATTTTGGCGGGAGATGATGTCTATAGCCCCACGAGTTTGGAGGTGGGGGGGGCCAATGGCCAGGGCATGACGGTGGCGATTCCCTGGCACATTGATGCCTCGCCCAATGCCAGCTTCCCCCAGGCTTCGCGCAATCTCTGGTATGCCACGGTCAACTGGCGCACGGCCCTGAGCTACGATGCGGTCCAGGCGATCGCCGCTGCCCTGGCCATCGGCACCCCCAGCCGCGAAGGCATCCAGCAGGCCTTCAAGTCGCCCAACTTCCAAGCCAATGGAGCCTCTGGCACGATTCGCTTCCTGCCCTCGGGCGATCGCAATGCCTCAATTCAGCTCGTCACCGTGGAGCCCGGCAATGGCCCCGGTGGTTTCAGCTTTGTGCCCCTGCCCTAGGGGTTGGGGTGGCGTTTAGGCGTTGCGATCGCAGCAACTCCCAGCGCTCCTTCCATCAGTGCCGCTAGATTTTGCTGGCTGGCCTTGGGCGATCGCCCAAGGCGTGATAGATTTGTTTATTCGGTGGTGTCTTGTGCCAAAGGCCAAGCTGCCCCCCAGCTCTATCGCGCCCCTGTGGCGCTCGGCCCCAGAGCTAATCCAGGGCCAACCCAGGGCCAACCCAGATATTCTTGCTCTCCTTCAGACATCCCTCTTACCGTTTAGACATGCTCAAAATCCGCCTGAAGCGCTTTGGCCAAAAACGCGAAGCCAGCTACCGCATCGTGGTCATGAACAGCACCTCCCGCCGGACGGTCGCCCACTCGAAGAGCTGGGCTTCTACAATCCCCGCACCAAGGAGACCCGCCTGGATGTACCGGCTCTGGTCAGCCGCCTCCAGCAGGGAGCCCAGCCCACCGCCACCGTGCGCCGCCTGCTAGAGAAAGGCAACGTCTATGAGCAGCTCAAGACCTCCTAGGCCCCCTGCCCAGAGCCAACCTGCCAGCGGGTCGCTCTGGGACGCGACCCGCTCAAACCCGGTCTTCCCCTGCGAGGGGTCTCCCAAAGCTGAAGCTTCCCTCGCCTGCTGAATCCCCCCGTTGAGCCCCTGTTGAGTCCTAGATGCTATGCCTCAGCCCGACGAGCAATCATCCGACGAGCGCTCCGTGAGTCAGGCCCCCGAGGGCACCACCCAAGCCGATCAGAGCCAAGCTGAGCTGCGCCTGGCTGAGCCCATCCTGGCTCAGCCCATCCAGGTTGACTATCCGGCGCTGACGCGATTCTTGCTTGAGCCCCTCGTCGATCACCCCAGTGACCTCCACATCAGCTACGAAACCACTGCCCAGGGGGCAAAGGTTTGGCTGCGGGTGTCCCTGGGAAAATCGGAGCGGGGGCGTGCCTTTGGGCGGGGAGGACGCAATATTCGAGCCATTCGAACCATCCTGCGGGCGGCGGCACAGCATGTAGGTCAAAGCGTGTCTTTGGAGGTTCTGGGGGCGGATGGTGATGGCGGTGATCCGTCCAAGCCTCGTAAGCGAGGCAAGCCAAGGCTACCCGGTTTGTCCCCTACCGCTGGTCCGGCTGCCGATGCTGCGCCGAAGCCCCATAACAGGCCAAAACTGAAGCCAAAGGACCACTAGGTTTCCGTTGGGCCGCATTTTCTATCCCTCTCCCAGGGCTTTCATTTTCCAGGACGTTCATCTTCCAGGACTTCCATCTTCCAGGACTTTCATCTTCCAGGACATTGCTTCTCCTATGGCTGAGACAGCCACCGTTGAATTGCCCACGCCGGAAAGCGCGATCGCCCTCTCTGGCGACCAAGGCGAAGTCCTCAAGCTGCTCAATCAACAAACCGGGGCCAGCTTTGTCCTGCGGGGGCAGGCGATCGCTATCAGCGGCACCGCCAAGCAGGTCGTCCTGGGCCAACGGCTGATTGCCGCCCTCGAAGGGCTCTGGTCTCGGGGCGAAGCCGTCACCTCCGTCGATATCCTCACCGCCCGCCATGCCCTGGATAGCCAGCAGGAGGGCGAGCTCCAGGCCCTGCGCCAGGATGGCCTCGCCCGTACCCGCAAGGGCCTAGAGATCCGGGCCAAGACCCTGCGCCAGCGCCGCTATGTCCAGGCGATCCGCAGCCATTCCCTGACGATCTGTGTCGGTCCGGCGGGAACAGGCAAAACCTATCTGGCGGCGATCATGGGCATCCAGGCGCTGCTGAATGGCGAATATGAACGCCTGGTGCTGACCCGGCCAGCGGTGGAGGCGGGGGAGCAGTTGGGCTTTTTGCCGGGGGATCTGCAAGAAAAGGTCAATCCCTACCTGCGCCCGCTCTACGATGCGCTCTATGAAATCGTCGAGCCGGAGAAGGTCGCCAATTTGATTGAGCGGGACATTATTGAAATTGCGCCCCTGGCCTATATGCGGGGGCGATCGCTCAACAATGCCTTCATCATCCTGGATGAGGCCCAGAACACCACCCCTGCCCAGATGAAAATGGTGTTGACCCGCTTGGGGAATCGCTCGCGCATGGTCGTGACCGGCGACTTGACCCAAACGGATCTGCGGGATCAGTCCTCCGGCCTGGCGGTGACGGAGCGGATTTTGCAGAATGTCGAGGGCATTGCCTTTTGCAGTTTTTCCCAGGCGGATGTGGTGCGCCACCCCTTGGTGCAGCGCATTGTGGCTGCCTATGAGAGCTATGAGGCGGGGAGTCGGCCAGGGTTGAAGCGGGGCGATCGCTGATTGGGGCGATCGCTGGCCTGTCCCGTGGCTCTCCTGTTTTAGCTTTCAATGGCGCTCAGCACTGAGACGCCGATGATGCGTTCGCTGCGATCGGGCTGGAGCGATCGCATTCCCTTGCTGTCTTTGCTATCGATGCGAATGGCATCCATGGAGAGGTGGGCGACGTTGCCTTGATCGGTGTGGAAGGTGGCGATCGCTCCCCAGGAGCGTTGGCAATGCTGGCCAGGCGATCCTGCTTCAGCCCAAAGGTCATGCCCAGGTTGCCCAGATCCCCCACATGGCCCAGGGAGAGTAGGCTGGCTGGGGTGCGTTTCATGTAGCCCTTTTCCGTGACCAACAGCAGATCGTCTTTGCGATAGAGGGCCGCACAGCCCACGATCTGCTCGGTGGAGCGCATCCGAATGCCCTTAGTGCCTTGGTTGTTGCGGCTGCCGTAGGGCAATTGGCTGTCATCGAGCAAGAAACGCAGCACCCGCCCGCCGGAGGTGGCCAGGACGATGGACTGGCCCGCTGATGCTGGAATCACAACCTTGACCTCATCCTCATCCTTGAGCTTGGTCAGGGTCAGGCCGCGCCCAGTCAGGCTGGCACAGTCTTCCAGGGGCAGACGCTTGATCCGGCCTTTGCGGGTGACCAGGATCAAATCCTGATCCGCCAGATCCTGGGGCAACAAAAAGCGACTGACAATGCTTTCGGGCTCGCTGTGCAGATCCTCCGGCAGCAGCGTCACCAGGGCTCGCCCCGGCCCTTGCGCTTGCTGACGGACAGGGTTTCGACTTTGAAGCTGTAGGCCTTGCCCGTTTTCGTAAAGGCGACCACATCCTGGTCGGGCTGGGCTATCTCTAGCTGGAGGATGAAGTCTTCAGCGGGTTCCAGGTTGGGATTGGCGGCGGGCAGGCCCTGGCGTTTGGCGCTCTTGGTGCTGAGGCGGCGGACATAGCCCCGCTGGCTGTATTCCAGCACGGTGGGTTCGGAGACCGTTGCACCGGGCTCGAAGGATTCTGCGATTTCCTGGACGACCTGGGCTGCATCCGATTGGGTCGAAATCTGGGTTTTGCGGGGGGTGCCATAGTTGCGTTTGAGCGCCCGCAGGTCTTTTTTAAGGGATTTGAGCAGTTCAGCGCGATCGCCCAGCAACCCTTCCAACCGCGAGATTTCCGCCGCTAGGGTCGCCTGCTCCTCCCGCAGCTTGTCCTGTTCGATGCCAGTGATGCGGCGCAGGGGCATGGCCAGGATGGCATCGGCTTGGCGATCGCTAAGATCGAACTGCACCTGGAGCTGGGCCTTGGCGGTGCTGCCATCGCGGGCGTGGCGCAAAATCTCAATTAGCTGATCGAGATCCGTCAACACCTGCAAAAAGCCCTCCACCAGCTCCTGGCGGGCTTGGGCCTGGCTGAGCCCGTGGTTGTAGCGGCGGGTCAGGGTCTCTTCTCGAAAGCGCAGGAATTCTTCGAGGAGTTGCTTGAGGCTGAGCTGGAGGGGATTTTTGTCCACCAGGGTCAGCATGATCGTGCCGAAGTTGGACTGGAGGGCGGTTTTTTGATAGAGCAGCGGCAGGAGCTGGGCGGGGTTGCAGTCGCGCTTGAGTTCGATCACGACGCGCATGCCATCGCGATCGCTCTCATCGCGAATATCGGCAATGCCCTCTAGCTTCAGGGTGTTGACCAGATCCGCCACCTTCTCGATCCAGGCGGCCTTGTTGACCTGAAAGGGCAGCTCGGTGACGACGATCGCCCGGCGGCTGCGGCGGCCCCGGCTGGCGGGCAGCTCCTCCACCGTAGAGGTGCCCCGCACCGTAATGCTGCCCCGCCCGGTGGTATAGGCCGATTCGATGCCATCGAGGCCAACGATTGTGCCCCCCGTGGGAAAATCCGGCCCCGGAATCAGCTTGATCAGGGCTTGATCGCTGAGGTTGGGGCGATCGATTAGGGCCACCAGGCCATCCACCACCTCCCCCAGGTTGTGGGGTGGGATATTGGTTGCCATACCAACTGCAATCCCCGAACAGCCATTCAGCAGCAGGAAGGGCAATTGGGCGGGCAGTACGATGGGCTCCTGCTGGGAGCTATCGAAGTTTTCCGCAAATTCGACTGTATCTTCGCCAATTTCCCCCAGCAGCGCTTCGTGGCTGATCGGTGCGAGGCGGGTCTCGGTGTAGCGCATCGCGGCAGGTGGATCGTTGTCCAC
>JAAUQQ010000086.1 GCA_012032745.1 Synechococcales cyanobacterium RM1_1_8 | reverse complement strand
GGAGAACTTCTTTTTGGATCAATTCAGCGCGGTTTTAAGGCCTTGATAACCAAATAATAGCCAGGGAACTCAGGGAATTTGCTAGGTTGAAGGGAGGGTTCGCTCAATCTTCAAAATGTTTCGGGTCTCCATGAAGTTCTCCCTGAAAGCGCTTCGGGGTTCGCGATCCATCAGCGGTGAAGGCAGGCATGGAGCAGACGTCAAGGCAGCATACAGACATGGTTAGATGGCATGCTTAGATAGATCCGTCAGAGGTCTATTGGGGATGATCGAAAATGAGCGTGACGCCAGAATCAGTTCAAGTCTTGCTGGCTTCCCCCAGCTCTGGAGATCGCCTCTCCGGCCTCAACCAGCTCCGCCAACTGGAGCCGGGGCGAGCCTTTGCGCTGATTCAGCCCCTACTCAACGATAGCCATGTGCGGGTGCGCTATGCAGCTGTCAGCCAAATGGCTACCCTGGGATCCCAGAATCCGGTTTTGGCCCTGGAGCTGTTGCGATCGCGGCTGCTCCAAGACAAAGAATTGGATGTGCGGGCCGCCGCTGCGGATGCCCTGGGGGCGCTGGGTTGTGAATCGGCCTATCCGGATCTGGAGGCCGCCTATCGCGGCACGGGGGATTGGGTGCTTCAGCTCAGCATTGTGGCGGCCCTGGGGGAGTTGGGCAATCCAGCGGGCTTTGAGCTGCTGGCCGAGGCCCTGGACTCCGAGACGGAACTGGTGCGCATGGCGGCGATTTTGGCCCTGGGTGAACTGGGGGATGGGCGAGCCATTCCCTTGCTAGAGCCCCTAGCCCAGAATGGCGATTGGCAGTTGCGCTGTCGGGTGCCAGGCCCTGGGCCATTTTCCCCAGGCTGAAGCCCAGGCTGTACTACAGGCATTGGCCCAGGATGAAGTGGAGCAGGTGGCACAAATTGCCCGCCTCGGCCTCCAGTCACCCTCGGGCTCAACCCAGGACTGAGGGGCGGCTGAGCTGATGTTTTAGCTTGATGTTTTGGCTTCAGGCCCGTACCAACGGCGGCTATTCCACCCGTTCCAGGAAGGCCGCTGCCTCCACATGGGAGGTTTGGGGAAAGAAATCGGCGGGTTGCACCAGGGTAAGACGATATTGCTCCCCTTCACAGAGCAGCTTGAGATCGCGGGCCAGGGTGGCCATTTTGCAGCTCATGTAGACAATTTGGCGGGGGCGCTGGGCCAGGAGGGAATTGATGACGCGGCGATCGCAGCCTTTGCGGGGCGGATCCAACAGCACCACATCGGGCAGATCCGCCAGGGCCGGAAGCACCGTTTCCACCGTACCGGAGTGGAACTCAACATTGGTGATGCCATTGGCCAGGGCATTGTGGCGGGCCTGCTCCACGGCCTGGGCCTGGGCCTCGATCGCAATCACCCGGCCCACCTTCTGAGCCAAGGGCAGGCTCAGGGTGCCCACCCCGCTGTAGGCATCCAGCAACAGCTCATCTCCCTGGAGCTGGAGCCGCTGGGAAATCACCCGCAGCAGGGCCTCCGCCTGTTCGGTGTGAACTTGAAAAAACGTCTCGGGGCGAATCTGGAAGCACAGCCCCCCAAACACCTCTTCCAAGTAGGGCTGGCCTGAGATGCAGTGGGTGCGTGGGCCAAAGATGGCATTGGTCTTTTCGGGGTTTTCATTGATGCAGACCCCCATCAGATCGGGGTAGCGATCGTGCCAGACCTGGGCCTGGGCCTCCAGCCCCAGCAGCTCCCGCTGGGTCGAAACCAGGGTCAGCAGCACCTGCCCCGTGCGCCGCCCAATGCGCAGGCTGAGATGGCGCAGCTTGCCCTGGTGCTTCTCCTCGTCATAGATGCTCCAGCCCCGATCTTGAATATCTTGCTTCAGCTCCGCCAACATCGGATCGAGCTGTTCATCCTGCACGGGGCAGCGATTGAGATTGACCAAGCGGTGGCTACCTTTGCGGTAGTAGCCAGCCTTGACCTGGCCCGTCCCCGATCGCCCCAATGGATAGGTGGCCTTATTGCGATAGCCCAGGGGACTTTCCTGGGGCAGCAGCGACTGGACCGGGGGAGCCTCAAAGCCGCCAATCCGAGTCAGCGCATCCACCACGAGCTGACGCTTGGCCACCTGCTGATAGTCATAGTCCACATGCTGCCACTGACAGCCGCCGCAGCGATCGGCCACGATGCAGTTGGGGCGAATCCGGTGGGGCGAGGGCTGGAGCAAATTGACCACCTGGCCCAGGGCATATTGTTTTTTGACCCGCATCAGACGGACCAGGGCGCGATCGCCGGTCACCGTATCCGGCACAAACACCGCCCGCTGGGCATAGCGACCGACACCGTCCCCACCGTCGATCAGGTCGGTAATCGTAACTTCCACGAGCTGACCCTGCTGCCAGCGTTGCGCGATTTCATCCACCGGTGAAAGAACCTCAGAAAACATGGGGACGCTCAGGTATGTCAGTGTGGCGCAAAATGGACCAATTTAGGGGTTCTCCAAATCTAGGAATTCCCCAAACTTCGGAGAACCGCCCTGGGCTCCAGCCTGTCCTTGTCAGCCCAGTCTGTCATCGGAGCCCAGGGGCGGCAGCAGGGCCTGGGAACCGGGTTTCCACGCAGGGTTAGAGCCCCTAGACTGGGCAAGCCCACAAATTTGCCGAGACACTGCCGAAAAGCTGGCTAGATCGCCCCATACTAAATTTCCGTAACAGTTCATTTCGCACGGGTTCATCTAATCGCTACACTAGGACCATAAATAAGCCTAAGATTTAAGCCTGTCATCACCATGACTGTAGTAAGCCAAGTAATTCTCCAGGCAGACGACCAGCTCCGCTACCCCAGCAGCGGGGAACTGTCTAGCATCACAGCCTTCTTCGAAACCGGAGAACAGCGGATTCGCATCGCTGAGACGCTGACCGAGAGCGAGCAAAAGATTGTCGATCAGGCCAGCCGAGCCCTGTGGAAGCAGCGCCCAGACTACATTGCCCCAGGCGGCAATGCCGCTGGCCAGAAGCAGCGTGCCCAGTGCCTGCGCGACTACGGCTGGTATTTGAGGCTGGTGACCTATGCCATCCTGGCGGGGGACACCAATCAAATTGAAACCATTGGCCTGGTAGGGGCGCGGGAAATGTACAACTCCCTGGGGGTGCCCATGGATGGCATGGCGGCGGCGATGCGCTGCCTCAAGGCCGCCTCCCTGCCCCTGCTGAGCGCGGAGGATGGGACAGCGGCAGCGCCTTACTTCGATTATTTGGTTCAAGGCATGAGCAGTGCCGTCTAGGGCGGCCTGGGCTGTACCGAGGCCAGTGCTAATGGCTAAACCACTGAACTAAACCCGTAGCCGGGGCCAGGTGCATGGGTGCCTAGCCCCGGCTGCGGTTCAGGCACGGCTGTTTCAAGTACGGCTCAGATCAAGGCTTGATCCCTTTGCCCATCCCTTTCATTGGAGACGGACCATGTGCATTTGTGTGAACTGCCACTATGTCGATCGCTGCCTCACCTACCATGCGGTGGAGACCCAGCACCAGCAGCCCCACCTGACGGACAGCCCCCAGTTCGAAGCCACCGCCCCTGAGATCAACGTCAACATTCGCTCCGTCGAAGATGGCATCGAGATGGAATGGGATGTGGTGGGCTGTGCCAGCTTCAGCCAAGAGCAAGGGAAATGGGCCAAGCTGCGCCCCGGAGAGCTGATTCCCACTTAAACAACTCGGCAACTTTCCCCCAGCGGCGAAGGAACGATTCATTTCATGACTGATTCATGGCTGATGCATGACTGAGGGATTCGCCGAAACGCCGACTAAGGCACCGCTGGGCTTGGCGTTGCACAGCAGCACCTCCAGCCTGGGTCTGGCCCTGGGGACAGAGCGGCAGAGCCTTCGGGTTCAAGTGCGGCCCATGGCCGGGATATGGCCAGTGGGTTGCATCAGGCGATCGCCCATCTCCTCCCCCCCCAAATCCTGGCCCAGCCTCAGCTTTTTGGCCGTGGCCCGAGGCCCCGGTAGCTTCACCAGCACCCGCCTGGGCATGGTCACCGCCCGCACCCTGGCCCAGCAACTTGAGATTCCCCTGTTTAGCGTTTCGAGCCTGGCGGCGATCGCCCACCGCCAGTGGCAGCAGGGAGAGGTGGGGCTGGAGCAGGCGATCGCCCTCGACTTGCGAGCCCAGCGCGGCCAACGCTTCACGGCCCTCTATGGCTCCAGCGATGGACTCCCCCAGGCCATCATTCCAGACCAGGTTTGTAGCCCGGAGCAATGGGAGCAGCAGTTGGCCCAGCAATTCACACCGCGATCGGCCCCGCTGCACCGCCTCAACCTCGGCGATCAATCCGAGCAAGCCGACCAAGCAAATCCCATCGCCGCCGCCGTGGACAGCCTCTGGTCCATGGCCCAGCAACGATATCTCCAGGGAGAACGCCCCGGTTGGCCAACTGCCTTGCCGTTTTATGGCCAGCACCCGGTCGTGCTGCAAGGCCAGCCACCCGGCAAATAGCTGCACCAATATAGCTGCACAATGAGCAGCAAAAATAGCTCAGCAGTCACATGCCCTGGGCTGTAGAGATGCCAAAAAA
The DNA here is from genome assembly GCA_012032745.1 of Synechococcales cyanobacterium RM1_1_8. Lineage (GTDB taxonomy): Bacteria > Cyanobacteriota > Cyanobacteriia > PCC-9006 > JAAUQQ01 > JAAUQQ01. Next base: position 9,654 of record JAAUQQ010000086.1, on the reverse strand, counting down.
GCGAAAACACATAAAAGAAAAAGCCTGGCCCCATCCCCGCAGGCGGAGACGGCCAGGCTCAGTCCAACACTTAAGCACACAACCATTGTTACCAATGTGACTCCATGGTGACGCTGGTCAGCGGAAACCGCCAAGGGGGGAGAGGACCAACCCGGCGAGGGGCCTAACCCCGCCACCCGCCCAGACAATTCCGTGACAGCATGGGGGACGAGGGTTGAGCCTAAGGTTGGCTTTGAGGTGCATGGGCTGGTCCAGTCTCTGGGTTCACTGGCCTGATTAAGCCTTGGCCAGGATATGTTCGATACAATCTATCTATCGCGCGATCTATCCCTGGCGAGCTGCTCGCCCAGGCCGCTCGCCAGGGCCGCTCACAAAAAGATGGAGTTGCGGTTCCGAGAAATTCCTGAGGAATATTCACTGTTCCAAGGGAAATCTCATAGTTGTGGCATTGTCTATATAGCGTTGTCCATTACGTTGTCTGGGGCCCCTGTCCGTGGTTCAGCAGGACCGCTCCCCAGCCAGCACCCCCGTCCGGTGTAACCCTTGTCCCGTTGACATGCAGCTTCATCTTCCCTTCCCCCGCCGCACCGCCCGACGTCGAGCCCGACGCTCCCGCTGGTTCCCCTTGCTTTTGGTGGCCCTGCCCATCACGGCCTGGTGGGGCCAGCGCCAGTTCAAGCTCTGGACGCGTTCTCCCGATGCGATCGTCGTCCTGGGGGGAGACCAGGAGCGGGAAGCCTTTGCGGCTCGCATGGCCCAGGACCATGGCGATCTGCCGGTCTGGGTGTCTTCGGGCACCAACCCGGAATATGCAGAGTGGTTATTTTTTGAAGAGGCGGGTCTGCCGCGCGATCGCGTCAACCTTGACTACCGCGCCGTGGATACGGTCACCAACTTCACGACATTGGTGCCCGACCTCAAAGCTGAAGGCATCGACAAGATCTACCTCGTCACCTCGGACAACCACATGCGCCGGGCCCGGCTCATCGGCGAGATTGTCCTGGGCAGCAACGACATCGCCTTCGAGCCCGTGGCCGTGCCTTCCAGCTTGGCCCCGGAGCCGGTGAACAAAGCCGTGCGGGATGGAGCCCGAGCTTTGCTTTGGACGCTGACGGGCTACAGCGGCGCAGATCTGGCGGACTTCAAACATGCCAATCTGTACAACTTTACAAGCATTATTCGCGCCCGCAGCCGCTCCTAAGGTCTAAGGTCGCTCCAAGCCCTCCGCTGCTTGGGCTCGCCCTAGCTGCGCCCGTTCCATCGCTTCGAACAGGGCTTGGAAGTTGCCTTCGCCAAAGCCCTGGGCACAGCGATCGGCGGGCAGAGTTTGAAGGGCATCGGGCTGCGGGAAACCTGACTGTGGGAAACCCGACTGCAAAGCACCGGAAGGCAAAGCAGCCTGGGAAAGTCTGCGTCGCTCAATCAACTCGAAGAAGAAAGTGGGCTCAGGAAAGATCGTTTCGGTAAAAATTTGCAACAGCGAGCCCTCATCTCGCTCTGGGTGCCAATCGACCAGGGCCTGCTGCTCGCAGATGTGCTGCCAGTCCTGGGCCAGGCCCTGGTGCTGGAATTTGGGCCGTTGGCGGAGCTGTGTGTAATAGCTGGGGGGCACGCTGAGGAAGCAAATGCCCTGGGCTCGGAGCTGCGCCACGGTGGGCAGAAGGTTCGGCGTCAGCAGGGCAATGTGTTGGATGCCGGGGCCGCGATTGTGGTCCAAAAATTCCTGGATTTGGGAGCTGGGGGAGGCCGGTTGGTTGATGGGGAGTTGCAGGCGGTGGGATGGGTCCGGGCCTGGGGGTTCTCCCACGAGTACCTGGCTGTGGAGACCTGAATGGGCCGTTTTGATGTGGAAGGATTGCTGGGGGGAGAGGCCAAAGAGCTGGCCATACCAGTCAACGGTTCGGGGCAGGTCACCGGCAGCGACGTTGAGGACGCAGTGGTCAATACGCTGGAGATTTGGGCGCTGGAGATCTGGGCGCTGGAGATCTGGGCGCTGGCGGGGGTCAGGCCATTGGAACTGGGGGGGCCAGTTCGCAGAAGAATCGGCAGAATGTTGCCTTGGGGAGTCAATTGGAATTGCGGGGTCAACTTGAATTAGGCTGTGGCGCAGGTCGCCCCAGCCGGAGATGGCAGCCCAATGACCGGAGCGGGCTGGGTGTCGGTTGACTGAATGCTTGGCAGCTAGGTCACGGTCGGCTGGGTCGCGATCCAGGGGCGTGATCGGCTGACAGAGTTTTGCCCCGAGGGCGATCGCCCGCGCCACGGTTGCCTCCAGTGCCTCCAGGTCGGACAGGCGCAGGGCCACATCAACCACCCCCTGGGGATGGCGGGCGAGGTAGGCCGCCACGGGGCCGGTTGTGCCCAGGGCCGAGGACAGCAAAAAGCGCACGGCACCGCTGTGGACCCGCTCGTGGCAGCTCTGGCGATCGCGCCAGCCCCCCGCCGCCGAGAATCCCCAGCGTTCGACAAACCACTGCCGCCAAGCGATCGCATCATCCACGTAGAAGTGGATATATTCAATGTCCATCACCCTTAGATTTCCCTCCCTCTGATCGCGCTCCATCACCCTGGGCAAGACTTACAGCGGCGTTTCGGTCATGATTTAAGCCAGGCCGTGACTCAAGCGAGACTGCGTGACCCAAGCCACCGATCAGGTCGGCTCCCAGACAAGCGCCTGACCTCACCATAACGTCTGGGCTTTGGCCAGGTTAGGTCTGGAGGGGGAATTATTGGTTTTGAAATCTAAAGTCACTGGCCATAGCTACGCCCCTTCCATTGGCCTCCCTTGCCCTGCCAGTGGCGGCGGGCGGAGTCGAGGGTCATGAGGCTGTAGAGGCTGGCGATCGCTGGCAACCCCAACCCAGCCCAAGCACTTTGGCCATACAGCCCCAGCGTCGGCCCATAGGCAACCACCATCAGCCCCCAGGTGGCCAAGCCCGCCCCCAGCAGCGGCCCATCGGCCCGCACCGCGCCGACCACCACCGCCAGCGGAGCCATCAAATAGACCAGGGCCATGCCCACCAGGGTGCCCGCCAGCAGCAGGGGCGAATAGTAAAGCTGGGTATAGGCGGTGCGGGCCACCATCGTCCAGATCGTCTCCAGGCTGGGGTAGGGCCGCAGGCTGATCGTCCGCTGACTGAGGCCGAGCCAGAGCTTGCCCCCCTGGCCCTTGACCGCCGCCCCCAGGGCACAGTCATCGATCAGGGCATCGCGCAGGCAGTCGATGCCGCCAATTTTTTCCAACATTTCGGGGCGGATCAGGATGCAGCCCCCCGCCGCTGCCGCCATGGGATGACCGGGCCGGTTGACCCAGGGAAAGGGGTAAAGCTTTTGGAAAAAGAAAATAAAGGCGGGAATCAGGAATCTCTCCCAGGGGCTCTCGCAGCGAAGCTGGACCATCAGCGAGGTCAGGTCGAGCTGTTCTCGCTGGGCCTTGGTGACCAGCCGTTGGAGGTTGTCGGGGCCGTGGGCGATGTCGGCATCGGTGAGCAGGAGATATTGGGGCGGCTTCCCTGGGGCGGGCTCCTGGGGCTGGGATTTTGGCTGGGATTTTGGCTGGAATTGGGCAATGCCCTGTTTGAGCGCCCAGAGTTTGCCGGTCCAGCCGGGCTCCAGGGGCTGGCCGGGGAGAATTGTGAGTTGGCGATCGCCCCCCTTTCATCTCCAGGCGCTGTGTTTGGGGCTGCTGCTGGGTCGCGATCGCTCGCCCGCTCAGCAACCAACCGTGCGGCGATCTCCCCGGTGCCATCGCTGCTCTGGTCATCCACCAGGACGATGTGAATTGTGCCCGGATAGCGCTGCCCCAGCAGCGAGCCTAAACTTTGCTCAATCACCGCTGCTTCATCCCTTGCTGGAATGACAACGCCAATGGTCGGGTAGCCCAGCTCTGGAGGGGTTTCCAGGGGCTCCAAGGCGGAGGTCTCATCTAGGCGCTGATCGCAGCGCCAAAAATTGCCCCAAACCAATAGCAAAAACAGCCAAATGGCGCAGGACAGCAGCGTTAGGGGAAGCAACATGGGCAAGGGCCATCCAGGCGATGTGCAAATACAGGCAGATCAATGCGGATCAAGATAGCGGCCTGGGGCGATCGGCAGGAAGCGATCGCCCCAGCCAGAGCGAATATGGCCCGCCATGTCCCTAGCCATCACGAACTCAGATTCTCCCCCTGGAGCCAAGCGACAAACTGCTGTGCTGTTCGGCCCGATCGCCCATTGTGCCTTGTCGCCCATTGCAAGGCCCGAAACTCCAAATCCGCTGGTTCAATTTTAAGCTCTGCCTGGACCACCAAATGGCGAACGATCGCCAAATACTCATCCTGATCCGCCGGGCCAAAGGTCAGCGTCAAGCCAAAGCGATCGCTAAAGGACAGCTTCTCCTGCACCGTATCCCACTGGTGAATCTCCGCTGCATCCTTGGGCCGGGGGCGATCGTCAAAAAACTCCCGCACCAAATGGCGGCGGTTCGAGGTGGCATAGACCACCAGATTGGCGGGGCGAGCCGAGGCCGACCCCTCCAACACCACCTTGAGCGCCTTAAACGCCTCATCATCGGCCTCAAAGGACAGGTCATCGACAAACAAAATGAACTTTTGGGCCACGCTGCGCAACTGCTCGGCGATCGCCGGTAACTGGGCCAGCTCACCCTTGGCCACCTCAATCAGCCGCAGGCCGCGCTGGGCAAAACTGCCCTGGGAAGCCTCGCCAAACCCATTCACCAGGGCCTTGACCAGCGACGACTTACCCGCCCCTCGACTGCCATAGAGCAACACATTCAGCGCGGGCTGGCCCCGCAGCAACCGTTCTGTATTGGCCAGAAGCTGTTGCTTCGGCAAGTCATAGCCAAAGAGCTGATCTAGGCGCACTGGATCCGGCTGGGCAATGCCCCGGAGCTGCGCACCCTGCCAGCGAAAGGCCCGATAGCGCCCCCAGCAGCCCACCCCCCGCTGGCGACAGTGATCAAAAAAGACATCCAATTCCGCCGCCCAGCTTTCCGCCGCGACCAGGCGCGCCACCGCGCCTGGGCAAGCCACCAAGGCCTCGGCACGACTGGCCAAGGGGAGCCCAGGGAACCAGGTGGAGGGGGGCTGGCCGCTGCTGGGCAAGGCCGACCGCGCCGACCGCACCGACCGCACCCAGCCCATTGGCCTTCGCCTGCTGAACTGCCGCAGCGGCGGTTTTCGCAGACTCACTGGCCAGGGCGATCGCCGCCTCCACTCGTTCGGTCACCCACTGGCTGAGCCCCAGCCCCCCCCAGCCACAGAGCTGCTGCAAGGTCGCCAAATCCTGGCGAGCCGCCACCGCCATGCCGCCCAGATCATAGTGGCGCAGGGCATCGTCGAGCCGCTCCACCTCTGCCCTGGCCAGGCGCTGGGTCCAGGGATTGTCGGCCAGCAAGACCTGTTCAATCACATAGCTGGCCCAGTCTAATCCGATCACGGCCAGGGTCTCAAACCAATGGCCATAGGCCCGCAGCAGCGCCCCTGGCCAATCCTCGACGGGCGAGGGAGGCTGGATTCCGAGCTGGAGCAGCGATCGCCAGGCCACCAGGCCCGGTGCAGCCATCACCCCTCGATAGAGCAGCAGACCATCCAAGCGCAGCAACAGCTCGCCAGCGGCTCGGCTGGACAGGGCCAGGCCGGGCTGGGAATCAGCGGGCTGGGGATCGGCAGATTGAGGGCTGGCGGGCTGGGAATTGGCGGGCTGGGGACTGGCGGATTCCATGGATCTGGGGGAAGACCTCCGAAGGGGGGGCAGCAGCTCCTCCTGGGATGGAAAAGCCAATGCTTCCAGTCTATGGGGGGTTAGCCCATCTGCTTGAGCAATTGCTGCACCTGGTTGAGCAGGCCCTGGAGGTGAGCCAGCAGTTGCTCACTGGCAGCGAGGTTGCCCTGGCGGGCCTGGGTTTCCAGGGTGGCTGCACAGTGGCTGAACGGCAGGATGCCGATGTTGCCTGAGGCTCCCTTGAGATAATGGGCGAGTTTGCCAACCTGGGAGGCATTTCGAGCCGCGATCGCCTGCTTCAACCGGGGCAACTGAGCCCCCGCATCTTGAACGAACATTGTTAGCAATTCTTTTTCAAACTGGCGATCGCCATCGGAAAGTTGCTGGAGCGATCGCCAATCAATCAAACCCTGGCCTAGTGGCTCTGCCATCGTCATTTCTTCCTCGTCGAACTCAATGCTGCTTCAGTGTCATGACCGGAAAGCCATATCTATTTGATACTCCGCAATATCCTTCTTCCCGATTTTGATCGAGCCGGAAATTCCCATTTGCTGGTTAAATAATTGGCCCAATAACGATTGACCAGAACGATTGACCAGATAGAGATCAGCCCCCAGCACCTGCCCAAACTCGCCTCGTGGGAGACTTTACGGTCCAGAAAGCGTCACAGTAGGTAGGCCAGAAGTGCTGAAAGCAAGGTTGGATCAAAGTACTCCCTTTGAATCCGGTGATTAATGAATCCGGTGATTAATGAATCCGGTGATTAAATCCAGAGATCGAATCCGGTGATCAAATCTAGCGATCAAATCCATTAATTATCCCGGCAATCTCCCGGCAATCTCCTGGCAACCACGGGCGGCTTCCTTGGCCTGCGTCACATCACCCTGTTTGAGGTCAACATGCTGAAATTCAAAACAACGATTACCCATACTCTAGGTCACTCTCTCAGCCTCGGTTTTAGCCTGGGCCTACTGGCGATCGCCCCCCCGCCACCGCCGAGGAGACCAATTTTGGTAGCCGCTCCCTCGCCCCCGGATTTGCCGCTGAAGCAGCCAGCCTCAGCGGCTTCACGGGCGGCAGCTATTCTTTTTCTGCCCTCAGCAATCGAGATCGGGATGGCAACGCCTGCCTGGGCTACGGCGATGCTCGCCCAGACTACATCCTCACCCTGGAACAGGACTTTAGCCGCCTCAGCTTCAGCGTCGATAGCGGGGGGGCAGATACAACGCTGCTGATCCGGGGGCCGGGCGGTGTCTGGTGCGGCAACGACATCAGCAAGCTCGATCTCGATGCCCAAATCCAGGGCCAGGATCTCAAGGCGGGCAGCTACAGCGTCTGGGTGGGGACCATGGTGGCTGGCGATCGCCAAAGCTACCGCCTCACCCTCAGCGAAGACATCACCCCCCAGCCCAGCCAGCGGCCCAGTAACGAGAACAGAACGCCAAGGACAACGGAAATAGGGCCTCGGTAAGGAGGTGCCGCAGAACGTCCGACAAGGCAAACCTCCCGCCAAGTAATGTCCCTAATCCACCTGGCTCCCCCCAGAACTCAGCTCCGGCCCGAGCCGTTCCGGCCCGACAGCCAACATCATCCGAGTCGCCTGCTGGTTGGCCATTTGCCCAGGGGGCATAACCGAGCTAGCCTCTCCCTGGCCGGGCGATCGCAGCCCTTGCAAACCCGGCTGGGGCTGCCGCTCGCTCAGCGGCCCAGACTCCTGGCTAGACAAAATCACACCGCCCGCAGACCCAGCCACCAAAAGACCATAGGCCAGATACAGGTGGGCAGAGCGCAGCTCCAAGACATTCCGGCTCGGCGGCTGTTGCCAGGCTGCCAGCAGGGTCTCGGAAGACCGGGCATAGGAAGGCAGCTCCGCACCCAGCAAGGCTGCTTCTTCCCCCAGGGCGGCGATGATGCGTCGCACAAAGCCGCGCACAAAGATTTCCTCCGGCAGACGCTCCACCAGGCCCTGCTCCAGGGCCTGGAGATGGTAACGGGGCACCTGGGTGCGAAAGTGTAGCCAGTCAAGGGAATGGCCCTGGCGCTGCCGCAGTTGGCCCAGGGCGGGGCCGAGGGTGGCGATCGCCGCCTCCCAACTCACCGCCACCTCCGCTGTTTCCAAAGGCGATTCAGTCAATAAAGGCGATTCAGCAACGGCCATCCGCCGACTGAGCTGGGAACCAACAACCATGGGAAACCTCATCTATCCTCTCGCCAAGGTTATTCCGTAATATCACGGTCAATCCGGACAAAAGCGGATACAAAAGAGAACAGATTTTCGACTAACCGAGTCCGCCAGCATCCGCTTCCTCACCCACCACCTCGGCAAAACGAATCTCTGCCCGGCGCGGATCCACATGCACCACCCGCAGCTTCAGCCGCTCCCCCAGGGGCACCATGCGATCAAAGCGCACCGCCTGTTCAATGCCCAGGTCTTCAATCAACACCAACGCCAGACGCTCATAGTCCCGCAGCCAGCGCAGCATCAACACATCCCAGACCTGGTCGCCCCAGCGTCGCAAATATTCCATCGCCCAGTAGTTTTTGGTCTGCCGCTCCACGAGGACCGCCTCGTAGGCGATCGGCCCCAGGGTTTGGAGCAGGGTCTGCAACTCCTCCGCCTCAAAGGCCAGGGGACCGCCCCGCAGATGGGCCTTGATTTGGTAGTGGGCAATCAGATCTGAAGGGATCCCACGGTTAGAGAGCCATTCTCTAGCTTCGATGGCATCCGGGGTCTGGCCATTCAGCAAGAGACCCACAAACTTCCCCACTTGCAAGGGGGTGTAAGTCTCGTCTTTGGGCTTGTGCCCGTTGCCATTGTTGGAGGCTGGAACCCCTTTGGGTTGGCCAATCGCAGAGCGGATCTCGTCAACACTGCATCCCGCATGACAGATATAGGCTCCATCAGTACCGGGGACTAAGGCCAAACTCCGCTGGCGGGGTCTGCGGCCTTTCTTGGCTTCACAACTGGGGCAGTAGGCTCGCCCGTTCTGGAAATTGACATGTGTGCGGATATCAAACATGGTGGCCTTTCTCCGTTCTGTCTGTTGTTCCAAACTCCAGCTCCAACTGATCCAGGGGTTCACGGTCTGTCCAAAGCTGACCCACAGGGATCCCAACTGTGCGGGCGATGTGTTCCTCGATGCGCTCGGAACGCTTCTGACCACTCAACACCGTGCTGACAAACTGCCGTGATACCCCCAACTCCCGCGCCACCTGAGACAGAGATGAACCCGCCAAGCGCAGCTCAGCCTTGATGTTTTCTCGCTGCCTGCCTACTTCTTCCCCCTCTGTTGTCTCATCCTGTAGAGACTGTAGAGGTGGTTTATCACCATTTTTGTTGTTTACTTGTGGTTGACATGTCAACCTGTTACTATGTCTCATAGCTAGTTGCGAGCTAGATGCACATCATCATAGAGTAGTGCTGTTGGATTTGTACAGGTAGACAAACTTATGGCTCAACGGATAAAAAGTGAGGTGCCGACCTTGGCCGAGGCTCAGGCAGCGGATTCTTTGGCACTGCGCTTGCGCTTGCTGATTGGCCATGAGTCGGTGATGGGGTTTGCCACCCGCTGCGGCATTCTGGAAGGCTTGATGCGGCGGTATCTGCTGGGATCCATGCCGGGGGCGGAGAAGCTCAAGCTGATTTCGGACAATACCGGGTGCAGTGTGGATTGGCTGCTGTCGGGGGAGGGGCCGATGTATGTCAATCCTGAGATGGATCCCCGGCGGGCGGAGCCGGATAAGCCGAAGGATCCCAATGATTGGGTGTATTTGCCCCTGTTTGATGTGGCGGCGGGGGCGGGGGCTGGCACGTTTGTGGAAGAGGAGGAGACGGGAGAGGAGGTGATTGGGTTCAGTCGCAGCTGGATCCGGCGTACCTTTTTTACCAGTCCTGAGGGATTAAAACCTGATTTATGTGCGGGGGGGAGTCGAT
>JAAUQQ010000486.1 GCA_012032745.1 Synechococcales cyanobacterium RM1_1_8 | reverse complement strand
ACCGCCAAAGCCCTGCACCATATAGCGGGCGACTTCCTCGTCCAGTTTCTTGGGCAGTACCTTCACGGTCATGGCCTTGGCCTTCTCTTCATCGTTCATGTCAGCGAACTTCTGCTCATACAGGTACATCTGGGCGAGGACCTGGTTGGCAAAGGAGCCGTCCATGATGCGTGAGGGGTGGCCGGTGCCGTTGCCCAGGTTCACCAAGCGACCTTCGGACAGCAGAATCAAGAAGTCATTGTCGCCGCCGCCGCGATAGACCTGGTGAACTTGAGGCTTGACCTCTTCCCAGCGCCATTCTTTGCGCATGAAAGCGGTGTCGATTTCGTTGTCAAAGTGGCCGATGTTGCAAACCACAGCGCCCTTCTTGATGCTCTTGAGCATGTTGGCATCGCAGACGTTGACGTTGCCGGTGGTGGTCACCAGCAGGTCGGTCTTGCCCAGCAGGTCGCTGTTGATGGACTCCAGGGTGCCGTCGTTCCTGCCGTCTTTGTAGGGGGAGACCACTTCAAAGCCGTCCATGCAGGCCTGCATGGCGCAGATGGGATCCACTTCGGCGATCTTGACGATCATGCCTTCCTGGCGCAGGGAGGCCGCAGAGCCCTTGCCCACGTCGCCGTAGCCGATTACTAGGGCTTTCTTGCCGGAGAGCAGGTGGTCGGTGCCGCGCTTGATGGCATCGCTGAGGCTGTGGCGACAGCCGTATTTGTTGTCGTTTTTAGCCTTGGTGACGGAGTCGTTGACGTTGATGGCGGGCACTTTGAGGGTGCCCGCTTCCAGCATCTCCAGCAGGCGGTGAACGCCGGTGGTGGTTTCTTCGGTGACGCCGTGGATGCTGTTGAGCATCTGGGGGTAGGTCTCGTGGATATAGCCAGTGAGGTCGCCGCCGTCATCGAGGATCATGTTGGCCTCCCAGAGCTCGCCCTGGCCATCGCGGCAGGTCTGCTCGATGCACCACATGTATTCTTCTTCGGTTTCGCCTTTCCAAGCGAAGACGGGGGTGCCGGAGGCTGCGATCGCCGCCGCCGCATGGTCTTGAGTCGAGAAGATGTTGCAAGAGGACCAGCGCACCTCGGCCCCCAGCGCTTGCAGGGTTTCGATCAGCACAGCGGTCTGGATGGTCATGTGGATGCAGCCAATGATCTTGGCACCGGCCAGGGGCTTGGCATCGCGGTACTTATTGCGGATGGCCATGAGGGCGGGCATTTCGCTCTCGGCGATCGCGATTTCCTTGCGGCCCCATTCGGCTAGGGAAATGTCGGCAACCTTATAATTCTGGTTCTCAGCGGTGAGATTGTCCTGCTGCTGGCGTTCAATACTGGCGATCATGAATAGGTCCTCGGTGGTTCAGTTCATTGCATGGGCCCAGGGGAATGAACCGAGACTTCGGCGTTCCGCATAACCAATTTGCACAGCGAATGATCAAATCCCGCAGGATTCGAGCTTAAATTGTGCATTCCAGCATCCATCATAGCGGCTTGCCTACCCGCTGGGTCATGAAGAGTGTCTAAAGCTACTGACCCGCACTGGGCCGAGCGGAGGCGATTATTTCAGGGACTTCTCCAAGATATCTTTGGCGGGTTCGACGATCGCCCAACTGCCATCGGGTTGCTTGCGCAGCGTCGCAAACTGGAGTGCCTGGGCTCGGCCCAGGAAGGCACCCTCTGGGCGATCGCCCAGAACCATCCGCCCCAGGCCGCAATAGCGAAATAAGTAAGCTGGCACCTCCGGGCTCGAAAACAACAAACAGCCCTGGCGATGGGGAAATGCCTCCCCCGCGAAGGGAGCCCAAACGCTGTTGCCCCCCAGCGCTACGGAAACATCTCCCAGGCCGCCGACGATCAGATAATTCCCGATCCGCTCCCCCGGTTCCAGCTCCCAGCTCTGCTGAAGCTTGATTTCGCGGGGGCCGGGGTGCTATAGCGGATCCACCAGCTTCGGGCCAGAGCAGCCCCAGCCAGCAGGGCGGCCAATAATGCACCCCTAGCGAGCATTGAACCGATAGCCGACATATTCATCGCCTTCATAGAGCACAACAATCCAGGTGTCAGGGTCGAATTCCAGGGGATAGGCTTCGCGCACTGCATTGACGCCCGCGCGAATTTTGAGGCTGGGCATACGGCAGTAGGGCTCGCTGACGATGGTGCTGACCTGGGCCTTGGGCGATCGCTCCGGCACGGTTAGCAGTTGGGTCAGTTGCTGACGCGACAGGACGGAGCTGGACTGAACCATCTCTTGGCATTGGCGGTTGCGGCTTTTGATAATGCTCGAAATCACCGGACTGGTGCCCAACACATTGAGCATGATGGCCGCAAAGACGATGCCGCCCAGGGCGGTCCAGAATTTCATGTCGCCCAGGGGAAAGTTCTGCCAGTGAATCGTCGGCCAGATGGGCTCAGGGGCAGGTTGGCTGGGGGGCGATCGGTGACCCTTGCGTCCTGGAGCCTCGCCAGCTCTGGGCTGGCTGCCCGTTTCCGCGATCGCTCTACCCTCAAACCCTGCCCTCGGGCGCACCCCTGGGGTTCTAGGGCCAAAGTTCGGCACGAAATCCTCATCCTCTTCGGAGTAGCGCCGGGAGAGCCTGGGCCGCTGGGCGGCGCGGGCCTGGGCCGCGAGGGCTTGGGCGCGCTGCTGCTGCTCCCAGCCCTGGGGGGATTGGCCATAGGGCTGGCTGTATTGAACTGGCCCGTGATTGGCCCCGTAATTCATCCCTGGATTGGCTCCTGGGTAATGGCTGCTCCTAGGGCCATGGGTCTCGTCATTGCCCCCTGGGTGAGTCGCCGGGCCGTAATTGGTCTGGCCATGGGTCTGACCATAGGTTTGGGGGGGCGGGCTGGGGCTGTCCTTGCCAATGGGCTGGGTTATGGGCTGGGTTATGGGCCGGGTTATGGGCTTGGCTGGTCGGCTGGGGCTGGGGGCGGGGCCGGGAATTGGGGCGGTGGTGGGCGGCGGTGGATTGCTGTGGGGCGGATTGGGGTGGGCTGTGGGAGTTGACTGTGGA
>JAAUQQ010000085.1 GCA_012032745.1 Synechococcales cyanobacterium RM1_1_8 | reverse complement strand
GCTAAAGCCGACTCCGACCCAGTAGCGGCGGGGGTTTTAGCCCGCTTTAGCGGGCATGAGTTCTTAGCCTTGGGATTCATCCCTAGGCGGCTGGGCGCAGGATTTTGCGAGCTGTCGAACTCAGGTTGCCCAGGTCGCTGCCATGCTGATTAACAGCCGCTATCTGACTGGCGAGATTGTCATGGCCGATGGTGGACTCAACTTGACCTAACGAGAAGCACAGCAAAGTCTCACAGATACTTGCCGCTTCCAGTTTGGGCAAACGACCGATATACCCGCTCTATTCCGCTGGCCGCTGCCAGGGCTCCCCACCCAGCTCCCGCACTTGGTCCTCCAACCGCCGCACCCATTCCGATCGCTCATCGACCACCGCCAGAGCCGTCGCCAGCTCCTCATCCTGGGACTCCAGCAGCACCTGCATCGCCGACAGCTCTGCCAAGTAGTCTGCTTCCGAGCGATCGCGCTCAAATACCGCATCAAACCGCCGCAGCAATCCCTCCAGCGTGAACGCCGTGCAGAGCGCAAATGCCTGCTTGTTGCCTCGGTGAGATTGCCACTGCCAATAGACCGCCACCACCTCCAGCGGTAGCGCCCGCACCCGACTCCCACCTCGGACTTGCTCCCCCGATTCTATCTCAGAAATCGCGGGCGTATAACCCTCACCCATCAAAGCTTTCATCGCTTTTGAGCGCAAAAATCGCGGGCGTTCCTTTCGACTAAACCCACTGCTTCCGCAGCTTGAGATTGACTCATGGCATAGGAGCCATCGGGCAACATAAATCCTTCCACCTCGGACTGCCCGAGTTGAACCATCGCTCGCCGCGCTTTTTCTTCTGCCATGCTGCTCCTAAGCGGTCGTTTCGCTCAAATTGGACCGCTGCTTCACCTGCGATAATACCTTTCGGGCTTCGGCCTGTCAGAGCCAGACCCAACCAGTGATGTGTCAAGGCTTAAATTGAGGGTGAATTCAAGTCATCGGTAATGGGTTGTTGTGAGCCTATTACCGACCCAACCCTAATTCTTAAACTTGACGCTGCACTAAGCTCGATCGCCGCATCATTGTGAATCATCCGATGTCCAGCTCGCTCCCCCCCGGCCCCCGCCTGCCCAACCTGCTCCAAACGGCACGCCTGATCGCCACTCCCCTGGGCTTTCTCGACGAGTGCGCGGAACGCTATGGCGATTGCTTCACCCTGCGCGTCCTGGGTCTCAACTCGCCCCCGGTGGTGTTCTTCAGCGATCCTGAGGCGGTTCAGGCCATTTTCACCACCCTGGCGGACCAGTTTGACTATGGCAAAGTCACCCAGGTGTTTCGGCCCTTGGTGGGACATGAGTCCTTGATCATGCAGCAGGGCGATCGCCACCGCCGCCAGCGCAAGATGCTCATGCCTGCCCTCCATGGCGAGCAGCTCAATGGCTACGGCAGCGTCATCCAGGCCATTACTCAAGACATCACGGCCCCCTGGGCCGTGGGTCAAACCCTGTCGATTCGGGAGCGAATGGCGGATATTTCCCTGGAGGTGATTCTGCGGGTGGTCTTTGGCATTGACCCCGGCCCCCGCTGCGATGCCCTGCGGCAGCGGCTGGCGAAGCTGTTGGAGGCGATCACGGCACCGCTGTATTCGGTTCAGTTTTTCCTACCGCCGCTTCAGCAAAACCTGGGGCCGAGCAGCCCTTGGGGGGGCTTTTTGCAGCAGCGGGCGGAAATTGATGGGCTGATTTTTGAGGAGATCCGCAATCGCCGCGCCCAGTCCTCTGCCCATCAGCCATCGGCCACTGCTGATCCTACGTCCAATCCAAGCACCGAACCGAAAGACGTCCTCGGCCTGCTCATGACCATGACCGATGGCGAAGGCCAGCCCCTCAGCGACCAAGAGCTGCGCGACCAGCTCATGACCCTGCTACTCCTGGGCCATGAAACCACCGCAGGCGGGCTCACCTGGGCCTTCTACTGGCTCAGCACCCACCCTCAAGCCCTGGCCCAGCTCCAGCAAGAACTGTGCGATGCCCCAGCGGATCTAGACCCCATGGCCCTGGCCCAGTTGCCCTACCTTTCTGCGGTCTGCCAGGAATCCCTGCGGCTCAACCCCATCGCCCTCATTTCCCAGCCCCGCAAGCTCAAGCAGCCCCTGGACCTAGCGGGCTATCACTTTGAGCCGGGGGCCGTGCTGATTCCCTGCATCTACACCAGCCATCGCCGCGCCGCCACCTACGGTGACCCACTCCAGTTCCGCCCCGAGCGCTTCCTGGAACAAAAATTCTCCGCTGCGGAATACTTTCCCTTCGGCGGAGGCAGCCGCAACTGCATCGGCATGGCCCTGTCGCTCTACGAAATGAAGCTGATTCTGGCCCAGATTGTCAGTCGCTACAGCCTCAGTCTGGCGGCAAAGGGGACGGTGCGGCCCCAGCGGCGGGGGATTACCTTTGTCCCTGGAGATAATTTCCGCTTGCGGATTGAACAAGATCGCGCTTGCGGATTAAACAAGATCGCGCTTGCGGATTGACGACATTCAGCCCACGTTAATAACAGCTTTGTCATGATCCACCCACCCTAGGCCCAGAATCCTTATAGAATCGAGGCTGTAGCGGATTTTGGTCGTTACATTTTTTAACTATTTCCCTTTTCGGTTCGATCGCCCCTGCGGGCGGTCGGCTGTCCCCTCGGGGTCCGTCTTTTTTACAAAAGCGTTTTTCTATGGTCTTCACTCCCCAAAAGGAAACTCGATCGCGATCGCCCCAACCGTTCGGTCGTTTTTTGAGTCAGTTGCAGGACGCTTTGAAAGCAGAGAAGCAAGGCTCTGTCCAGGGAAGACGCTTCCAGGGCCAGTCCGCTGTGCTCCCGAGCTGTCTCAGTGTGGCCCTGCCCCTGCCAGATCTAGACCCGCTCCAGGCCCTGGAGCAGTTAGGCGGCTTCCAAGTGCCCCATTTTTATTGGGAGCAGCCCAGCGCTGGGTTGGCGATCGCCGCCGCCCACGCGGCCATCCAGGCCAAGTTCCAAGGCCCCCAGCGGTTTTCCCAGGCCCAAGCCTTCGTCAACCAACAGCAGCGGCGCATGGTGCGGGTGGCGATCGCCAGTTGCCCGGTGCCCAGCCCCGCTTTTTCTGTAGCTTCACCTTCTTTGATCAAGTCGAAGCGACCAGCCCCTTCCCCCCCGCCACCTTGCTCTTACCGCGCTGGCAGGTGGTGCGCCAGGGCCAGGCCAACCGCCACCTGCACCACCGCCTGCCCAAGGACCAAGCCGAAAGCAGCTTCGTCGCCAACTTCCAGCTACGCCAGGGGCAGGTCAATCCCCAGGAGGCCCGCGAAGCCTGGGAAGTCTACTGCCAGCTTCAAGCCCTGCCCAGGCGCGATCGCCTGCGGGCGGTGCAGCGATCGCGCTCCCAAGCTGCGGCTGCGGTCCATTCGACTGCCGATGCAACTGCTAACGCGACTGGGGGCTCATCGTCCCGATTGCAATGTGAATTTGACGGCGAAGCCTTTGAAGCTTCCGTGGCGGCGGTATTGGAGGCGATTGATCAAGGCCCAGGTCCAGGTCCAGGCCCAGGTCCAGATCCAGGCCCAGAACCGCTCCACAAGGCCGTGATGGCCCAGGTGCTCAAGGTCCAGGCCGAGTCTCCCCTGGACCCCGCAGCGGCGTTGGTTGCTTTGCGATCGCGCCATCCCGACTGCTACAGCTTCTCCGTGGGCAACGGCTCCGGGGCTGTCTTCCTCGGTGCCAGCCCCGAACGCCTAATCCAGGTCCGCCAGCGCCACCTCCACACCGAGGCCCTGGCGGGTTCGGCCCCGCGCGGCGACACCCCCGCCACGGACATCCAGCTCGCCCAGAGCCTGCGCACCAGCCCCAAGGAACTGCACGAACATCGCCTGGTGGCGGATTTCATTGGGCAACAGCTCCAGGCCCTGGGCCTGACCCCCCAGCTTGCCCCCGAGCCCCAGGTGCTCCAGCTAACGGGCATTCAGCACCTGCAAACCCCGATCCAGAGCCCGCTGCCCCCCAGCATCCATCCCTTCGAGGTTCTGGCCAGCCTTCACCCCACCCCGGCGGTGGCGGGGGTGCCCCGCCAGGCCGCCTGTGAACAGATTCGCCAGTGGGAGGGATTTGAGCGATCGCTCTACGCTTCCCCCCTAGGCTGGATCGATGGCCAGGGCAACTGTGAGTTCTGTGTGGGCATTCGCTCCGCCCTGATCCAAGGCTGCGAGGCCCAGCTCTTTGCCGGTGCCGGTATCGTCAGCGGCTCCATCCCCGCCCAGGAGAAGGCTGAGGTCATTCTCAAGCTCCATGCCCTGCTCTCGGCCCTGATGGGCGGCGATCGCCCCAGCCCCCTGTCCGATTGCTCTTCCACCTGAACGCCCCCGCCCAGTCCCCAGGCAAAATTCCTGGGCACAATAACCGGTCCTTTGGAACCTTCTCTCAGAAATGTTGCATCGTTGAAACAAAATTGCGTTTAATGGAGGCAACCCACAAAAAATTAGGATTACAAAATATGCCTTATACCGAAGAAGAGGGTGGAATCCTCAATAACTTTGCCCGCGAGCCCAAAGTATACAGAGCGGAGCCCCCCACCACTGCTGAAAAGCGGAACTACGCGGTCTTCGGTGCCCTGGCTGCGCTGTTTGTCGCTGGTGTGGTGGCGGTGGCGGTCTTTGCATCCTAGGCCAGCCCTCCCCCAAGTCCACTAGTCGTCTGGGGCGTAAGTTTTTGCCCCCCCTCACCCCAACCCCTCTCCCACAAAGGGGAGAGGGGCTCCGAGCCATCTCCCGGCTGTTGTGTTTTTTGGGGAGAAGGGGCTGGGGGATGAGGGTGGCTGGGGCTGGTACATAAACTTCTGCCCTGCTGTACTAGCAGCTTGCTTCAGCAGTGGTCTCACCCTTGTGATTGAGGATGGGCCACTGCTGATTTGCATTTAAGGTTCCTTGGGATAGACTGGGCAGCGAGGTTTTGTGGTATACCGCTGATTTACCGTTAAGGCACCGCACAACAGCGGAGATAAGGAGACATGAAGTCCTGGGAATTCTTGCTGCAAAAGGAAGGCGATCGCACCTGGCTTCCCTTAGAAAATCTAACGGTAGAAATTCTGGAGGGACGCTATCGGGTGGTTGCCCGTACCCCCCATGTCAGCACCGATATCGATATCTATGTGAGCTATATCTCCAGCGAAGATGATCCGCCCAAGCGGCGCGTCCAGCAGCGCAAGGGGCAATCCAACGGCGAAGGCCTGCTGGCGATTTTGCCCTTCACGCCCTTCCGCCCAGGTCGGTGGGAGCTGCGCTGTCGGCCCCATGTGCCGGCAGGAGACCCCGCCCAGCAGTGGCACAGCCAGGTTCAGCTCCAGGTCTTGCCCCAGGCCAGCTTAGAAGATGAGGATCTGTTTGGCTGGGATGGCCCTGGGGAGGATGGTGATGCCAGCTCGCCCAGCTCCAGCCCAAAATCTAGCCCAAACCCCAGCCCAGCCGCTGCGGCTGCCGCCCTAGATTCCGCCCAGGCCTCCGATGCAGATCTCCAGCAGCTCGCCCATGAAATGTCCCAGATGGTCTTGGACTCGGTTATGGGCGCAGCAGGGCTGCCCGTTCCCGAGGCAGCTCCGCCATCTGGCCAGCAGCCTGGCCTGCGGACCCAATCTACCCAGCCAGTTGTTCCGCCATCTGTCCAGCCGCCAGGCCTGACCCCCCCCAGGCTTCTGGAACCAGACCGTGAGCCACCCCAGCTCGCGATCGCCCTCCAGGACAATCTCCTGGTCATGGCCAGCCCCGCCGCCGAGGGCCAGTCTGCCAACCCGGATGTCGGCGTTCGCTGCGTGGAGATTCAAGGGGAGATCATCTCCCTGGGTGCTGCGGCCACGGCCCTGCCAGATCTCCTGCTGACCCTCGAACTTCGAGACCCCAGCACTAGGGAAATTTGGGCCAGCGATCGCGAAATGTTCACCCAGAGCAAGGCTCCCCTGGCGGCCCCCCTCGCTTTTTCCACTCAGCTCCGAGTGCCCAGGGCCTGTCGTGCCCAGCTCCTGTTGGGCAATGCCACCCTCTGGCAGGCCGATCGCCAGGGAGCCTTGACCCAGCTCACCCACAGCGACTTCCACGCCATGGTGCCGGTGGATGATTTGCTCCAGCAAATTCGCCCCGACAGCGACATCCCTTCAGACGCTGAGCCAGCCGACAACTCCCTCCAGTCGCTCCAGCAACAGGCTGCTAGCAATTTCTTGGTCAGCAAATTTGGGGACAAGCCCCAGCCGAGGCGGGGCAATGTTCAGATCAACACCGAACTCCTGAGCCTGCTGAAACCGACGGGCAGCAGCCAGGGACAGACGGCTGTTCCCCGTTCGCGTTCGGCTCCCGCTCGGGCGGCGGGCGATCGCCCCGCCATTTCCCTACCCAACTTTGGCCGTCCCTACCCAGGTGCTGCACTGCCGGATCTGGATTCCGGCCTGGAGCCAAACCTGGAGCCGCCCGACCCAGACAACCTCCCCGCCGCCCAGATCACTGTGGAAATGGCAGCGGTCTCCCCCGATCTGGACTCAGATCAGCAATCCGGTTTAGATTCAGGGCTGGATTCCGGCATTTTTGCCGACGACAGCCTTGACCCCAGCGCCGCTCCGGACAGCAACCCCTTCGATGGCGATGACTTCGGGTTTCCCAACGATGCAGGTTCCGCCAGATTAGGCCCAGAAGCGACAGACTCGGAGATTACCGAAAATCCCTTCGCCCTGCCAGACGATGGTCGTCAACTGGATTTGGATGAGCTACTGGGCACAGCCAGCGCCAACTCTGCCGCCGAACTCAGCGAACTCCTGGGAGCCGCACCAGCGGTTGAGTCGGGGCTGGAGTCGGGGGCCGATGGCTTTGGGGCTGTCGAGGCAGGCCAGGGGCCAGATGGGGCCCAGTTTGATCTGGGCCAGCTCAATCTGGGCCAGATCAATTTGGGCCAGCCTGACTCTGAGCAGTCCGATGCCATCACCAGCCTGGCCCCCTACGGGCCTGCAGCTCCATCCTCCACTGAAGTGGTCGTCGAGGATGAACCGATCGCCCGACCCAGCTCGCGCAATTGGATGGAGCCCGAGTCTCCCCTGGCGGCTTTGGATCCAGATCTCCCTGTACCGGAACCGGAGCTGAGCGTTCCCGAGTTGGAACTCCACCAGGGACAGACTGTTCGCATTCAGGTGCGCGTTGCCCCCAGTCAAGCCCGGCTCTGCGCCAAGCTGTGGATGCTGGATTGCCAGTCGCGGACCTTGGTGGGCCAGCCCCAGTGGATCACTGCCTTTCTGCCGCTGAATGAGGATTGGGTGGAAGCCAATGTGGACTTGGTGATTCCCGAGGGGTCGATTGAGCTTCAGTTTGAGGCGATCGCCGTGGAACCCATCAGCCAGCGGGAAAGCCTCAAGGTCTCTGCCCGCCGCGCCATTCGCCTGGATGATGCCGGCCTCCAAACCGGCGATCGCTGGTGATCCAGCCGGGCCAACCCGGCCAGCCCAAACTAAGCGGGGCAGGCACAGATACAAAATGCATCTAAACCTGCCCCGCCGCTCAATCTCTGGATTTGACTCGATGGACCTAATTCCTGGGGGCGATCGCTGCTCGACCCATTGCTCGACCCATTGCCCAGCAGCGATCGCTAGGTCGCAGAGCCCACGCCCACATAGGCACCATAGAAGAAGATACCCACAACCACCAAAGCGCCGGTTCCTGCCACCAAAGCAACGAGCCAAATTGGAATTCTGCCGTTTGAAAGCATGATCTTTGCTCCTGTTCTTATAAATCGTTTAGTCAATCATGGATTGAAACCAGTCAATAAGCGGGCGGCGTGGACCATCCTGAAAGCAAGATGAAATCCCAAGCGCGCAAGCTGGCCTCAGAGGTTCGCCGCTAGTTGAAGAAATAGCTGGAGAACAAAATACCAAGCACGAAGATCAGCAGTAGACCCAGATAGAGCGAGGTGCGGTTCAGCTCTACGGGCTGCTTGTTCGGGTTTTCGTTTGTACGGGGTGCCATGGCTTTAGCGCTGAATAAACTGCATTGCGGTGATTGCGCCAATAAAAAAGATCGTTGGCACGCCGAGGGTGTGGATGGCAAGCCAACGCACAGTGAAAATGGGGTAGGAAATCGGTTCGTTGGGATTATTAGCAGTCATGTTAAAGGTCTCAACAAAAAAGGTTGGGCACTCAAGATAAGGAGTGGAACGGGATCGGCCAAGCTGATGGGCTCACCGCCGGGCCGATCCACGGGCCGTTCTAATGGCCTATCTACTGGCCGATGAACGTATCGAGTTGCTGTTTCGCGGTTTGACGCTCAGACAGAATCGGTGCTTCCACGCGGTTCTGAGTGTAGTAGTCATCGGGACGGGGGGTGCCGAAGGCGTCGTAGCAGAGGCCTGTTTGCACGAACAGCCAGCCTGCCACAAACAGCGCTGGAATGGTGATGCTGTGAATCACCCAGTACCGAACACTTGTAATGATGTCGCCAAAGGGGCGCTCGCCAGTAGAGCCACCAGCCATATCCACATCTCCCATGAAAACCAATAGTTCCCTACTATCCTATCGCGCTTTTGCCCAGGATTCTTAACCCCCATTCATTTCGTTTAACAGGGTGTCAAAAGCCCTGGGGCAGGGGGGTGTAAGCCATTTAGGTCGGGCTGATTCAGCCTGAATGCCGCTCCCGGTTCAGCCTTGATGGGTCGATTCTGAGAAATGCTGGCCAGCAGGTGCAGAGGGTTGGGGCGATCGCCCTAGGCCGCTGGCGCGGCCATGGCATCGTACTTGAGCAGCGTTCCCGCCTGGCCGAGGACAAAGCCGTGGTTTTGATCCGAGAAGATGACGCGGTAGAAGTTCGAGGGTAAGTCCCCTACATCCTGGTCCCGCATCCAGGTTTGGCCACCGTCTTCGCTCACCAGCAGGTTGCCGCCGCCGCCGGACACCCAGACTTCCTCGGGGGTGCGATAGGCCAGATCCAACAGGCCCCAGCTACTGGCAAACTCCGGCGTGACCATCTTGCCCCAGGCTTCCACATCCAGGGGGTCTTCGCCAAACTGGACGCTGCCGCCCTTGGCCAACAGCCAGAGGCTGCCATCGGGCCGGTAGCCCATGTTCTGGACCCGGCGGGAGGAGGTGCGCTGGTGGGGCTCCCAGTCCAGTTCGCCTGGTTCCCAGGTGGAGTAGAAGTTGCCCCTGGCGGAGACGGAGACGTAGCCGCCATCGGGGGAGCGGGCGATGTTGCGCACCACGCCGGCTGCATCCTGGACCAGGGCTTTCCAGTTGCGGCCCCCATCCTCGGTGCGGTAGATCGCGGCCACATCGGTGACCATCTCGGCGGTGTCAGGCCCCAGGGCGGTGACCACGAGGGGCGCACCGGGCAGTTTTTCGCTCAGGGGAATGCGGCTCCAGGAGCTGCCGCCATCCTTGGTGTTGAGCATGATTGCCGGTTCGCCCACAACCCAGCCTTCATCGCCTTTGAAGTCGATCGAGGAGAAGCGGTAGTTGTTGCTCTCTAGGGCGAGGGCGCGCTGTTCCCAGGTGTTGCCGCCATCGAAGGTTTCCAGCAGGGTGGCTTCGGTGCCCACCAGCCAGCCGTGGTTGGGGTCGCTGTCGGTGAAGGCCAGGTCCAGCACCGTGGCGCTGACGGGCAGTTCAATTTGGGCCCAGGGGTTGTAGGGCAAGTTGCTCAAGAAGGCATTGGAGCAGCTAGAGCAGAAGAGGGCGATCGCCACCAGCGGCAGCAGCCTTCCGAGGGCCTTGGCCCAGGCTGTCGAAGCTGGCGATCGCCAGGTTTTAGATTGAAAGGGATTAAAGCTCACCATAAACCGTTTGTTAAAGAGCATTTTCGAGCGTTCACATCTGAGCGTTCACATCTGGGCGGCCACATCTGAGCGGTTCGCATGTCGTCATCGTGGGCTGGTCGTGATCGTTGGCCGTCGCGAAGTCGCGCTGCTATCCCAATCCGTAAAAGCTGAGAAAGATAAAGAAAAAGGCTAGCAGACTGCCAAAGATCAGCACATTTTTCTGGCCCGGCGTCAGAGCATTGACACCGAAACCATAGCCGAGGTTTTCCTTAAAGCCTGAGGGCGTCCCCTTGGGGCCGACATTAAAAAATTGGGGTTTGGGGGCGCTGCACACCGGGCAGCGCCAATTGACGGGCAGGGATTCAAAGGCAGTGCCCGGCCCAGCTTTGCGGCTGTCTCCCTGGAGGGGCTCGTAGACGTAGCTACAGGAACGGCATTCGTAGCAGTCCAGCTCGCCACTGTCCTGGTCCTGGGCCGCCTCGATCATGGTCTTTTCGGCTTTGCTTTTGCCTGGACCTAGGGCAGCGGGGGCTGCTGGGGACTCAGCCAGTTCGGATGCAGCGTCAGAGGCGGCTTCAGCCGGAGACTCGGGCATGGGGCTTTGGGGGTAGGGTGGCCATTGCGATCGCGTCATTCCAAAACGACCTCGATCTTAACAAACTGTAACAGCCCTGATCCCCCGTTTGGCGATTTTTCGGGGCGATCGCCTCGCGAGCCCCAATTCTCCTGGGGCTTGCCTATGTCTATCCCCACAATTTTTCTAGGAATCTTTCCGCGCCTGGAGCCTTCCATCGGGGAGCGAAGTGGCACAATGATTGCAGGGCATCGTTACCGTCCCAGGAAATCCAACCTCCCCAGCAGAGTTCCCTCTGCGGATTTGGCGGCAGCCCCACTGCACACCCCAAGGAAACGAAACCCCTGTGTTTGTCCTCAGCGGATACGAATATTTACTGGGCTTCATTTTTGTGGCCAGCCTGGTGCCCCTGTTGGCCCTGACGGCCTCCTGGCTGCTGCGCCCGGCAGGCAGCGGCCCCGAGCGGCGCACCACCTATGAATCCGGCATGGAGCCCATCGGCGGGGCTTGGATTCAGTTCAACATCCGGTACTACATGTTCGCCCTGGTCTTTGTGATCTTCGATGTGGAAACCGTCTTTCTGTATCCCTGGGCGGTCGCGTTCAACCGTTTGGGCTTGTTAGCCTTTATTGAGGCGCTTATTTTTATTGCCATCCTGGTGGTAGGTCTCGCCTACGCCTGGAGAAAAGGAGCTTTGGAGTGGTCATGAAACCAATTACAGATGCCAGCGCAGCCAACTATGACCAGTGGCAGCGCGATCGCCTCGTCAACCCCGTCGCCCAGGGCAACGTCACCCAGGAGCTGTCCGAAAACGTCATCCTCACCTCCCTGGATGACCTTTACAACTGGGCTCGTCTCTCCAGCCTCTGGCCCTTGCTCTATGGCACGGCCTGCTGCTTCATCGAATTTGCAGCCCTGCTGGGCTCCCGCTTCGACTTCGACCGCTTTGGCCTCGTGCCCCGCTCCAGCCCGCGCCAGGCCGATTTGCTGATTGTGGCGGGCACCGTGACCATGAAAATGGCCCCGGCCCTCGTGCGCCTCTACGAACAAATGCCCGAGCCCAAGTACGTCATGGCCATGGGAGCCTGCACGATCACTGGCGGCATGTTCAGCGCCGACTCGCCCTCCACAGTGCGCGGTGTGGACAAGCTCATCCCCGTGGACCTCTACATCCCCGGCTGTCCGCCCCGGCCCGAAGCCATCATTGATGCGGTGATCAAGCTGCGTAAGAAGGTTGCCAATGAGTCCATCCAGGAGCGGGACACCCTCAAGCAGACCAACCGCTACTACAGCACCACCCACCAGATGAAGCCCGTGCCTGCGATCCTCACGGGCACCTATCTCAATTCTGGCACCCGCGAGGTTCCGCCCAAGGAACTCACCGAGGCGATCGGAATGCCGATTCCCCCCGCCCTCAAAGCATCCCAGACCCAGCAGGAGGCCGTAGACCGTGGCTGAAGACCAACAGACCCCCGCCACTGATGCGGCGGCATCGGACAGCGAAGCGACCGCCCTCGCTGAAGCCGGTAAAACCTCCCAATGGCTGTCCAAAAATGGCTTCGACCACGAGGTCGTCCCCTCGGATCACCTGGGCGTCGAGATCCTCGAAGTCGCGCCCCAATTCCTGCTGCCCCTCTGCACGGCGCTCTATGCCAACGGCTTTAACTACCTGCAATGCCAGGGGGCCTACGATGAAGGCCCAGGCCAAAAGCTGGTCAGCTTCTACCACCTGATCAAGCTCCAGAGCAACGCCGATCGCCCCGATGAAGTCCGCCTGCGCGTGCGCCTGGATCGCACCGAGCCGAAGCTGCCCTCCGTCTACTGGATTTGGAAGGGAGCGGACTGGCAGGAGCGAGAATGCTATGACATGTATGGCATCGTCTACGAAGGTCACCCCAACCTCAAACGGATTTTGATGCCTGAAGATTGGGTGGGCTGGCCCCTGCGTAAGGACTATATTTCACCGGATTTTTACGAGCTGCAGGATGCCTATTAGGGTGGCGGCTCATCATAATGTCATCCACCTCGACAGCGGCTCCCTAGCCTGATATCCCCTCCCCAACGCCCCTGATTCCACTGGAATCGGGGGCGTTTTGCTTGCAGCATTTTGCTTGACCGCGCCCCGGCTCTCCCCAAATACCCCTGGGAGGAGGCTCCCCCCAGGTCGCCTTTGGCCCCACCCCGACGAGGGTGATTCTACGGAACAAAATCGCCCAAACCCAGACAGGAGGGGTGTCCCCACGTCTTTATGGGAGGCGGGTTGCCCTTTGGCCAGCGCGATCGCCCTTGGCTAACTTAGCCCCAGGCACCGCTCAAGCATCGGCGGTGCAAAACGCAGCCCCAGGGGAGGGTTTACTCAAGCCATCTCCCCTCGGCGATCGGGTCAACTCAGGGCCGCTCACGGGTCAACCCAGGGCCAGCTCATAGGCCAGCTCACAGGCCAGCTCACAGGCCAGCTCACAGGCCAGCTCACAGGCCAGATCGCGGGTCAACTCACAGACCCGCTCAGGTCAACTCAGGGGCATCGCCATCTGCCATCGCGCTACAGATTATTTCAGGGAGTTTCGCTATGTCGAGAGATGCGCTGGTCGTCGGACTCAATCACTACCAGTGCCTGCCCAGCCTAGGAGCCCCCTCCCATGATGCTGAATCCATCGCCCAGCGCCTCAGCCAGGATGGGGGCTTTCGGGTGCAGCGACTGCCCGAAGTCATCCAGGCGGGCCAGCCCCTGGTGGGCCAGGGCGGCATCTGCCTGCGGGAGCTGGAGGCGGCCTTGGTCAAGCTGTTTAAGCCCAATGGGGTCAGCATTCCTGAGACCGCGCTGTTCTACTTCTCGGGCCACGGCATTCAGAAAGCAGCGGGCATCAATGAAGGGTTTTTGGCGACCAGCGATACGGATCCCGATCGCGGGCTCTATGGACTGTCGCTGTTTTGGCTGCGGCGGTTGCTCCAAGAAAGCCCGGTGCGCCAGCGGGTGATTTGGCTGGACTGCTGCCACAGTGGTGCATTTTTGGACTTTTTGGAGGCGGACCCCGGTGCCAGGGCGGGCACGTCGCGCTTTTTATGGCCGCTGCACGGGAGTATGAACCGGCCTATGAGTCCCTCAGTGGGGGCTATAGCCTGTTTACGGAAGCGCTGCTGGAGGGGCTTGATCCCCACCGCTTGGCGGAGGGGGCGATTACGAACTATGCCCTGACCGATTGGGTGAGCACGCGCCTCAAGGGTGAACTTCAGCAGCCGCTGTTTGAGAATTCGGGCAGTGAGATTTTGCTGACGCGCCATTCGCCGACGGACTTGGCCCTGGCGTTGAAGCTGGCCCCTCCGGCTCGCCTTGCCACCCTGGAGCAGGATGGGGCGATCGCCCCCAGCCGCGCTACCCCCAGCAGCCTAGCCCTGCTGGAGGATCCCCAGGAGCTCCATTGGAATGGAGCCCCCGATCTTGCTGGGGAGAGTTTGAGGGCGGGGCGATCGCTCACCGGGGAAGCCACGCTGCGGGTGAAGACTCGTCATGATCGCCAGCCCCCAGTCCAGGGCTGGGATGAGACCCGCCGGGCCGAGCCTTTCCAGGGTTCCACGCCTGATGTTTCCAAGCCTGATGTTTCCGCGCCTTCCAGCCAGGCGGGCTCAGCATCGACCGCTGCTGGTGGAGCCCCGGTCTGCCCCTATCCGGGCCTGAGGGCCTTTGACGCCTCAGAATATCTCTACTTCACCGGGCGGGATGAGCTGATCCAAGAACTGCTGTCATCGCTCCACCACCACAACCTGGTCTCCATCGTCGGCGCGGCCAGCAGCGGCAAGACGTCCCTGCTCCAGGCGGGGCTGCTGCCCGCCCTGGAACGGCGCAACCGCACGGGGGGCGATCGCTGGCAAACCAAAATCATCCGCCTCCACAGCAGCCCGATTCTGGACTTGGCGGCGGCCTTCGTGGACGGCGATGCCAGCGAATGGGAGCGCAATGAACAACTGCGGCGCAACGGTGAACTGATCGCCGCCGATGGCCGGGGGCTCCTGCGCCTGGTCCAGGCCCCAGTTG
>JAAUQQ010000485.1 GCA_012032745.1 Synechococcales cyanobacterium RM1_1_8 | reverse complement strand
GGCCCAGAGCAATGGCGGCAATGTGCGAATCCAAGGGAGCGACAGCCTGGTCCTGCGCCGGAACAGCGGCATCTCGGCCACGGCGGGCCTGGTCCAGGCTCGTGATGGCAGTGATAATGGCAGTGGCGGCAATGGCAGCGGCGGCAACATTACTATTTCAGCCAACACCATCCTGGCGCTCCCCTCGGAAAACAGCGACATCACCGCCAATGCCGCCCGCAACCAGGGGGGGGCGCATTTCCCTAGAGGCGCAATCGATTTTGGGGTTGGAATTTAGAGAACAGCTCACGCCCGCCAGCGATATCACTGCTTCTTCGGGCCTGGGCCGTCAGTTTAACGGCAGCGTCGAGCTGAGCCAGCCCAGTGCCTCTCCCACAGCGGCGGCGATCGCCCTACCCGCCACCCTGGCCGATCCTGTGGAGCGCCTGGCCCAGAGCTGTGCTGCCCAGCGCAGTCCATTGCAGGTGACCGGGCGGGGTGGCTTGGCGGCATCGCCCTTGGACTGGCTGGAGCTAGAGCAGGTGGGGTTGGCTCGTCTGAGAGATGCCCCAGCAACCGATGGGGGGGCGATCGCGGCTGAAACAACTAACAGCCAAACCACTGAAACCCCAAACGCTAAGACCTCAAATGTGGAGACTGAGAGCATCATTCGCGACCTAGAAGCCGCGATCGCCCTGCGCCACCAGGGCTTCTACGGCGAAGCCCTGGAACAACTTCAACGGTTGAACTCAAACAAAAAACCTTCGGGGCCTAGGGGAACAGTTCTGCAAGGTCAGATTCTGCGCCAGTTGGGCATTAGCTACCGATTGATGGGGGAGTTTGACCAGGCCGAGGCCGCACTGGAGCAAAGTCTGGCTCTGGCACTGGAGATCGAGCAGCCCTTGAAGCAGCAGCCCTTGAAGCAGCAGCCCTTGAAACAGCAGCCTTTCGCACAATCGGCCTCTGAATCAGCCAGCCTCTCTGCGGCGGAGGCCCTGCTCAGTCTCGGTCACCTCGCCGCCACCCGAGGTCAAGTGCAGCAGGCCCAAGTGCTGTACCAGCGGGCGATCGCCCAGCTCACCAGCGCGCCCAACCTCCCGCCCAGCCAAAGTTCTGCCCTCCAGGCCACAGCCTTGGCCAGTCTGCTCAAACTGGCGCGGGAACAGCCCGCTGGGACTGGGGGCATCTCTCCAACCGCGCTCTCTCCAACCGCGCTCTCCCAGAAAGCGCTCTCCCAAAAATTGCTGGCACAACTCCAGGCCCTGCCCGCGCCAGAGAACCTGGCCATTCGTCTGCACCTCGCCACGGTGCAATTAGATGCCAAGACCGTCAATGCCAAGACCGTCAATGCCCAGGCCGGGACCACCTCCGCCGAGGGGCAGATGTTGCAGTGGGAACTAGAGCAGCTCCTGAGCCTGGCCCAGCAGTTGGACGACCCCAGGGCGATCGCCTACAGCCTCGGCTCCCTGGGCCAGATTGCCGAATGGAACCAAGCCTGGGGCCAAGCCCAGCGCCACAGCGAGATGGCCCTGCAACTCTCCCAGGCCAGCGGCGATCGCCTGATGGAATACCAATGGGCCTGGCAGTTGGCTCGGATCCACCGCCACCGCTGGCAGCTCACCGGGGAGATGGCCTGGTACGGGCAATCCCAGCAGGCCTATCGCTTGGCTCTAGAGGCTTTGGCCGCCTTGCGCAGCGACCTGCTCACCGTGGCCCCGGCGCTCCAGTTTTCATTTCGTTCGGAGATCGAACCGGTCTATCGCCAATATGTCGATCTGTTGCTCTCCCAACCCGCCAGTCCATCCCTGGAAGGTGCAGCGGATTCGCTCCCCAATGCCACGCTCCAAGAAGCGATCCAGACCGTAGAAGCCCTGCGCCTCGCCGAGCTGGATAATTACCTCCAGGATGCCTGTTTGACCACGGCCTCCCGTTCCATTGCCCAGGTGGATGACCAGGCGGCGGTGATCTACCCGATTCAGTTGGGCGATCGCCTCGAACTGATCGTCAGCCTCCCCCAGGGCGACATGCGCCGCTATCGCATTCCAGTCTCCCGTGCAACACTAGCGCAAACCATCACCGCCTTTCGTCAGGGTCTCGTGCGGCGCAGCGGTCGCGATTTCCAGGCCCCCAGCCAAGCCCTTTATCAGTGGTTAATACAACCCGCGCTGCTGGACTTAAATCAAGCAGGGGTCAAAACCCTGGTTTTTGTGCCCGATGGTCCATTCAAGGCTGTGCCCATGGCGGCGCTGTCCGATGGTCAACGGTATTTGATTGAGCAGTTTAATGTGGCGGCCACGCCCAGCATGGCGCTGCTGCCCGAGCAGGGCCAGCGGGGCACCTCGCCTGAGATCTTGGGTGCAGGGCTGAGCCAGGCCAACCAGGGATTTGCGCCGCTTAAGTATGTCGCCCAGGAACTGCAAGATATTTTTGCCGCTATCCCAGGAAAGCTGCTGCTGGACGATCAGTTTACCCACCAACAGTTAGCCAGCCAGATCCTCAAATCCAAGGCTCCGATTGTCCACATTGCCACCCATGGCCAGTTTGGAGCCCAGGCAGAGGAGACCTTTGTGCTGGCTTGGAATGAGCGCATTAACCTGGAGCAGTTGAGCAATATCCTTCACAGCCGCATGGCCCAGGGCCTGCTGCCGACGGATCTGCTTGTCTTGAGTGCCTGTGAAACGGCGGTGGGCGATGAGGCCTCTTCGTTGGGGTTGGCTGGCATGGCGGTGCGGTCCGGGGCGCGCAGCACTTTGGCGTCGCTCTGGAGCGTGGATGATCAATCGACAGCGGCGTTGATGGGGGAGTTCTACCAGCAACTCTCCCAGCCGGACGTCGCAAAAGCTGAGGCATTGCGCCAGACCCAGCTCGCCATGCTCCAGCACCCCATCTATCGCCATCCCTATTATTGGTCTGCCTTTGTCCTGCTGGGGGATTGGCAGTAGGGATTGACAGTAGGGATTGACAGTAGGAATTGGCAAGAGAGAGAGCGGCAATAGCAATGGGCCAGCAGGGATGGGCTACTGGCAATCTAACC
>JAAUQQ010000484.1 GCA_012032745.1 Synechococcales cyanobacterium RM1_1_8 | reverse complement strand
GCTGCGATCCGCAGCCCTTGGAGCTCGACAGACCCCTTGCCCATCGCGATGCGTTGGTTCTGCGACTTCCGCCAGACGTGACCGACTCCCGCCAAACGTGACGACTCCGCCAAACGTAACTAAGCCGCCAGACGTGACGACTCCGCCAGACGTGACTACTCCGCTAGAAGTGACTATGAAAAATTTGACGTTCCTTGGGTTACTCGAATATCGGCACCGGAGCATCGCTGGCCTCGGTGAGAGTGATCCCCTCCGCCGCTGGGCTTACAGCGGCGCTTGGCTTAGCCTCGGCTTAGCTGCATCTATTCTCGGTTTGGCTGCCCCCGATGCTGCCTTTGCAGCGGAGGTGGAACCTGCCGAAACATCCCTGGAAAGCGCCCTGGAGCTATCCCAATCCAATAGCTCCGATCCGCTGTTTATTGAACCGGTGGATCCGGCTGGGGCGGAGCCCGCTGGCGCTGAGCCTGGGGGCGGGGCAGGGGAGCGTTCGGATGACCGCGATCGCTGGATCAAGCGCGATGACATGGGCACGCCCTCCATGGCAGATCCCAACTCAGACTTCACCGGGGGCACCAGCCCAGAGGAGCGCCTGGATCTGGGTCGCCCTCCAGCTTGGTCGGACTACGATGGCGAAGTCGAGGTCGAGCCCCTGTCTACCACGGGCAGTGCAGCTACAGACACGATTCCTGCGATTGAGTTCCTAGATGTGGAACGCACCCCCGCCGATGGCCGCACCACGGCGCTGATCCAGGGCCAGGTGGTCAATGCCGATGGCAGCCCCTATCGAGAATCGGTCACCGTGACGCTGACGGCGGCGGCGGGCCGCTTCATGGGCAAGGATGCCGAGCCCGATCGCCCCGGTTTCCAGGTCGTGGCCCAGGATGGCAAGTTTGCCGCTCGCCTACAGTCTCCCCTCCAGGCTCAGTGGGTGCGGGTGCGCGCCGCGATCGATCCGGTTTGGGATCTGGAGCTGGCCCCCGAGGATCGCCCCCGCGAGACGGACAACCTGCCTCTACCCAACACACCCTACAAGCCCCTGGGCGCGCTGGAGCCCACCCAGGCCTACACCTCGGTGGAGTTCATCACCAACCTGCGGCCTTCCCTGGTGTCCGGCAGCCTCGACCTGCGCTTTGGCAAGGGCAATACCAACTTCTTCGGCCCCTTTGAAGAGTTTCTGGACGATGACGACAGCTATGGCATCGATCTGGATGGTGGGGTGTTTGCGATCGGCACCCTGGGGGAATGGCTGTTCACGGGCGCGGTCAACCTGGATCGGGGTCTGAATGACGATTGCGATGGCACGGGCAGTCTGTTTAGCAACAGCTCCACCTGCGACAACCGCTACCCGGTCTATGGCGACAGCTCCGAAATCAGCGACCTGACCCCCTCCCAGGACAGCGTCTTCGCCCGTCTGGAGCGCACGCCGATTATTCCAGGGGCCGAGCCGGACTACATCATGTGGGGCGATTGGCTGACCAATGAGTTCTCCCGTCCCTCCCAACTGTTCTCGGCCACCAGCCGCACCCTGCACGGAGCCAAGGCCAACTACACCTTCGGCGGCTTGCAACTCACCGCTGCCTACGCCAACAACATCGATGGCTTCCGCCGCGACACCATCGTGCCCAACGGCACCAGCGGCCTCTATTTCTTCTCCAAGCGCCTACTGGTGGCGGGCAGCGAGACGATCTTCATCGAAACCGAGGAGCTGAATCGCCCCGGCTTTGTGGTGGAACGCAAGGCCCTGGCCCGAGGCCGCGACTATGACATCGACTACGATCGCGGTTCCATCACCTTCCGCCGCGCCGTGCTCTCCACGGACTTCGATCCCTTTGGCGACACCCTGGTGCGCCGGGTGGTGGCGACCTATGAGTTTGAGGACGATGGCGACCAGAACAATGGCCTGCTGGCGGGCCGCGTCCAGTACAACTTCTCGCGGGAGCTGGGCCAGGAGAGCTGGATCGGCGCTTCCCTGCTGAATGAAAATCGGGATGACCAAGACTTCTCCCTGTTTGGCCTGGACTTCTTGATGCCCCTGGGCAGCGACGGTCGCTTCATCGGTGAATATGCCCGCTCCAACAACGGCGTCGATTTCCTCGGCGATGTGGAAGGGTCGGCCTACCGCCTGGAGGTGGAGGGCAAGCCGACGAACTGGCTGCGGGCGCGGGCGTTTTATCGCACGGCGGAGGATGGTTTCTCTAACGATTCCACCGCCAGCTTTGTGCCGGGGCAGACCCGCTATGGCCTGCAAGGCACCGCCCAGGCCGGTCCCAGCACGCTGTTCCGCTTCGATGTGGAGCAGGAGAATAACTTTGGTCGCTCGGTCACCCTGCGGCCTCGGTTCTTTGATCTGTTTGACCCCAATCCGGTGACGGTGGCGGGCGATCGCGTCGATAACCAGCTATTCACCGCCCGCCTGGGCGTCACCCAGGAGATTGGCACTGCCGACCTGGGGCTGGATTATGTCTATCGCGATCGCAACGATGACATCGATGGCACCTTCGACAGCAGCTCTAGCCAAATCGTTTCCCGCCTGCGGGTGCCCTGGGCGAAAAGTTTGCCTTCCGTGCCCAAAACGAACTCAACCTGGGCGATGGCGATCCGCTCTATCCCAACCGCACCACCCTGGGCGTGGAGTGGGACACCTTCCCCGGCGTCAAACTGCGCCTGGCCCACCAGTTCTTTGGCGGCGGCCTCATGAACGACAGCGCCATCACCAGCCTGGACACCATCGTCGAGCGTGCCCTCTCCGATGACACCACCCTGACCAGCCGCTACTCCATCGCAGGCACCCAAGGCGGCTTCTACAACTACGGCTCCATTGGCCTCAACCACCGCTGGACCGTTTCCCCCGGCCTCAAAATCAACCTGGGCTATGAGCGCATCTTCGATGACTTGCTCAACCGCACCGGAGCGGGCGATCGCCAGCGCGCCGCCTATGCCGAAGGCCAAACCGCTTCCATCCTCGGCCTGACCGAGGGCAGCTCCTACAGCGTCGGCTTCGACTACACCGGCA
>JAAUQQ010000084.1 GCA_012032745.1 Synechococcales cyanobacterium RM1_1_8 | reverse complement strand
TGCCCCATGCTCTCCATAATTCCCATGGTCCCGAGGTTTGCTCGATCTCTTTTCTCTCTCTGGTTGCAAGCCGGGGCGGATGCCTCGGGCGGCGGAGCGGGCGGAGCCCGAGCAGACTCCATCTGCCATTTTTTTGAAACCCTGCACAAGCCGGGGGAGACTGTGCTATTGTTGATGGCCGTGGAAGACAGATGGGTCGATGCCCGAGTGGTTAATGGGGGCGGACTGTAAATCCGCTGGCTATGCCTACGTTGGTTCAAATCCAACTCGGCCCACCTTTGATGCTGTGGCGTTCCACAGGTGTTGGTTTCGCAGGATTGCGATCTCGACAGCGTGAAGCGCCACGGATCTCTTCAAGGTCTTGTCTTTGTCGATTGCTGGGGCAGTGGATGGTTCATTGGTGTCTCGTTTTATTGCCCATGTAGCTCAGCGGTAGAGCACACCCTTGGTAAGGGTGAGGTCACGAGTTCAAATCTCGTCATGGGGCTTTTTCCAATAGCAGTAGTTTTGCCACAGGTAGTTTTGCCGCAGGTAGTCTTGCCGCAGGTAGTTTTGCCACAGTAAGTTGACAGCAGCTTCTCAGCGGTTGATCAGCGCCGAAGGGGCCTGAGTTGCAGCTCGGTAGATTCATTGAATCTTTATGACTCGCTGTCAGGGCGATCGCCGCCAACGCTGTAATAAGGAATCAAGCTCACCCTTTGGGGATGAAGTCCTGTGGCGTTAGATGCCACTGGATTTTCCCCTGTGGAGTTAAGTCTTCTGTCTCGGAGCCTGCTGCTGCGCGGGCATCGGGGTCGCAACCCGCTTGGGAACAGGAACCCTGGACGCAAAGTGCTGGAAGTCCGTCAAGACAGCGTTTGCAGTCCATCAAGACGGTGAGCGAACCAGATGGTGAGCGAACTATCGACCAACTCAGGGACTTCCTAAACGCCATGGCGCAGTTTGTGCAACTCTTGAACGCTGGCCTATGGGTAGGACTGTGGGGTACAGCCCTGCTTCTAGCCGCTGTCACCTTCATGCTCTTGCTGGAATGTGTGGCCGCACTCCTGCCCGATGATTTTGGCGCGGCGGATCTGGCCCTGCCCTGCCCATCGGCACCAGCAGCGGCAATTCTCATGCCTGCCCACAACGAGGCCACCGTGATTGGCCAGAGCTTGCAGCCTGTCCTGGCTGAGCTGAAACAAGACCCCTATCTGGCGCGCAGCCAGGTTTGGGTGATTGCCGACAACTGCACCGATGACACCGCCCAGCTCGCCCGCCGGGCTGGGGCCAAGGTTCTGGAGCGCCAGAACAGCGAACAGCGGGGCAAGGGATATGCCCTGGATTTTGGCTTGCGACATTTGGCCCAATCCTTCTCTCCATCTGCTGTTGAGCAGCCGACTGCTGAACGCTCAGCCGGACCGCCCCAGGTGGTGGTGATGCTGGATGCGGATTGTCAGGTGCAGCCGGGGGCGATCGCCGCCTTGGTCCGAGCGGCGATCGACCAAAACCTGCCGATCCAAGGTAACTACATCATGACCTTGCCCCCGGAGGCAGGGCTCAAGGATCGGATTACGGCCTTTGCCACCCGTGTTAAGAACGGCACCCGCTTGGCCGGACTCAGCCGTTTGGGGCTGCCCTGTCTGCTGACCGGGACGGGTATGGCGTTTCCCTGGGCGGCGCTACAGTCGGTCAGCTTGGCCAGTGGAGACCTCGTGGAAGACATGAAACTGGGGTTCGACCTGGTAATTGCCCAGCATCCGCCCCAGTTTTGCGGGGCAGCGACCATCACAGCGGCCCTCCCCCAGACCGAGGCAGCGGCCCAGAGCCAGCGCACCCGCTGGGAACATGGGCGTTTGGATCTGACGCGGCGCTACTGGCCCAAGCTGATGGCCGCTGGCCTGCGCCAGGGGCGTTTGGGACCGATTGCCCTAGCCTGGACATGGCCATCCTGCCGCTATCGCTGTTGGTGGTTACCTGGGCAGGGGTGAGCTTCGCCAGCTTGGTTTTGAGCCTCGCCACGGGGCAAGCCGGGCCGCTGGCAACCTGTGGGCTGGCCGGGGCGGGTCTCGCCCTGGCGATTCTGCTGTCCTGGTTGCAGGTGGGTTGGCAGGTTCTCCCCCTGGGACAGTTGCTGCTGGTGCCCCTGTTTGTTGTTTGGAAATTGCCAATCTACCTGACGTTTCTCACTCGCCCCCAGCGTGGCTGGGTTCGCACCGAGCGGGATGGGCTTTAATTCCCCTGCGATGGCTCCGGCGCTTTGAAGCTCCCGCCCAAAGCGCCAGTTTTGAAGTGCCAGCTCGGACGCCTCAGGTCTTCAGTTTCAGGCCATAACGCCCCAGGTTGGACTTGAACCAACGACCGACTGCTTAGAAGGCAGTTGCTCTATCCACTGAGCTACTGGAGCCTGCGCAGACCATGGTCCAGTGAACGAGTCCCCGTGGAGCTGTCCCTAAACTTGTCAGTCCATGAACTGATCGGTGAACTGGGTCGCTCTGCGCCTGAACTATCCTAGCAAACTCTCGGAAACTGACAGAGTGACTGTTCGGACGCAATCGAGGCAAACCGTAAATTAGCGCTTCGAGCGTAAACCTGCGTGTTACCGTAGCTAAGGCAATCTCTTGCTATTCCTATCGTTCGGGTCGCTGCGCGATCGCTGCCATGGCGTCAACAAAACTCACGACAGAGGATAAACAAGCGGCCGTTGCGCTATACCAGGAAGCGGGCCAGACGGCAACGACCGTTGCCCAAGCTTATGGTGTCAGCGTCAGTACCATTAGCCGACTGCTGAAGGCCGAGCTTTCCAAAGAGGTCTATGACGATTTAGTTAAGCAAAAGCGGGGCGGTGGCGAAACCAAGAGCAAAAAGCGCACCAGCAGCCTCAAAAAAACCGTGAGTCGTCGCAAACAGGCCGGTTCGACCCAGGCCGGTTCTGCGGCTGGGGAAGATACGGAAAATTCAGGCTCGGCACTGGCTTCGGTCGCTGAGCTGGAGGAAGGGGCTGAAACCCAGATGTCTGGGCGCAAGCGATCGCCCAAGCCCGCCGTTTCCCGTCGCAGAACCGCAAGCCGCTCCAAGGCTGGGCCTGACGATTCCCCCGAGGATGCCTCGGAAGCGGCTGAAGCCAGTTCAGTCTTGGCCAGTGGAGCCCGAGCGGATAGAGCTCCGGCAAATATGGCCCCCCTCGAAGCAGACTCCGAGGACGATGATCTGACCAGGCAGTCCCTCAAGTCACCGCCTAGGCTGAGACGCGAGCTAGATGAAGCGGTGGAAGTGGCGATCGCCCCGCCGCCGCAAGCGTCGCCGAGCCAGTGCAGGGTCGTCTCTGGAGACGGATGATTTGGAGACGAACGGTGTAGATGCAGATGGCGACCAAAGCGCTTCAGCCAGGCCCACGACGGCTTCTTACCGACGGGCGAATGCTGCCAACGGCGATGAGCCCTTGGGTGACCTTGATGGGGACTTGGAAGATGAACTGGCCCTCGACAGTGAGCCCGACGGTGAACTCGACGGTGAACTCGACGGCGAAAATGGCGACGATGACGATGACGCCTTCGATGATGCCTTCGATGAGGATGACTTAGAAGACGATGACGATGATGGCAGCGACAACATCACTGCCCTGCGCCGCCGCCCATCGGGGACAGATCTGGTGCAGGTGTTGCCTCTGGAGGAAGCCAATCTCTCCCGTATGCTCTACTTGGTCATCGATCGCACCGCCGATCTGATCACCATGCCCATGCAGCATTTCAGCGACCTGGGCCAGCTCCCCGTTGAGGAAGAGGAAAAAAAGACGCTGCCCGTGTTTGAGAACCATCGCGTGGCGCGGCGCTTTTCCCAGCGCAACCAGCGCGTGATTAAGGTGCCCGATGGCCAACTGCTGCTCAAGACCGCTGCTTGGCTAGAGGCCAAGGGCATTACTCGCTGCCTGCTCGATGGCCAGGTCTATTCCCTAGAAGCAGACTCCGAAGCCTGAGGCCTGGGGCTGAGACCGAGCAGCTCCAGGCTCGTGTTGCCTGCCACGAGCTGCTCTTTCTGGCGCTTGGAAAGTCGCTTGACGAAATATTCCAGCCGGGAGGCTTCGGAGCGGTTTTGGCCTGCGGGGGCAACAAACACCAGGGCCAGTGGGGCTTTGCCTTTGAGATATTTGGCACATTGCGGTCCCTGGGCCTGGTGCTCTGCCAAGCGTCGGTCTAGATCCGTGGTGATGCCTGCATAGAGGTTGTTGTTGGCACAACGAATTAGATAGAGCCGCCAGGGGGCAGATGGAACGGCAGTGGCTAGATCGGTTATGGTCTCAGGGTTCTGCCCAGGCAGCGGGCCAGGCAGCGGGCCAGGGTTCGGGCCAGAGTTCGGGCCAGGGTTCGGCTTAGGAATCAAATTAGCCGCAGAATGAAAGGATAGCGGAAGACCCGCTCAGGCTGGAGCCAAAACCAAGCGATCGCCCCCAGGGGAGCCACCCCATAGCTCAAGCCTGCAACGGCGACCAGCAGCTTAGCCAAGTTTCCCAGTAAGGGCAACTGCGCCAGCCAGGATTCAGCCTGGAGCAACAAGCCTCCGCCCGTGGACGTGACAAAGCCGATCGCCAGCATTGTAATCCAATAGTTCACCACCTCCCGTCCCTGGGCCTTGAATTCCGGTTCCTGGGCAAAGCGGAGCAGGGCCAGGGGAAACACCGCTGGGGCCAGGGCGATCGCCAGGGGCAAGATCAGCTCCGGCGTCACCTGGCCCACCTGCCAAAGCACCTGGGCCAGGTCTCTCCACAGGGAGCCGGGAATCAACGGGGCCAGCAGCAGACCACCGTAGATCGAGAGATGCAGGGCTGTAATGACCAGCTTGCCGGTGATGTCATAGTGAAAACGCTGGGCCTGGGTGCGGCTGCGGGCCGCTCGCTCGGCGGCCAAGGGATCGCGGGCCTTGGGGTGGCTTTGGCTGGCGGCGAGAAACTGGCGAGCCCAGCGCTGACTGCCCAGGTCGCCGGCTGGGGTCAGGGTTTGGCTCGGTTGGTTGGCCTTTGAGCTAGACCTTGGGTTGGCCCTTGAGCTAGACCTTGAGTTGGCCTTTGGGTGGGCAATTGGTTTGGCCAAATGGTTGGCCAGGTTGCGAGCCGCCTGGGTCTGGCCATTGCCCCAGTAGGCCCGGACCAGGGCAATGCGGCTGTGGGCCGTGGCATTGGCAAACTGGATCAGGTCAATGTGGGCCTCTAGGCATTTCACGGCCTTGGCATATTGGCCCGCTTCTAGGGCTGCGAGGCCTGCTTGTTGTAGGTTATGGGCCGCTGGCGTTTGGTTTTGGACCTGGCTGCTGTGAACCTGGCTGCTGTGAACCTGAAAGGCCGTTTGGTCGGGCTGAAGGGGCTCCAGGGCGACAAACTCCAGACCTGGCTGCCCCTGGGGACGCTGTTTCTCCAGGGCGGGCAGCAGTTGCCAAGACCAGTGGCGGAGCGCTTCGTTGGGGTGGTTGTCCAGGGAACGGCAGCGGGCGATCGCGGCCTCCCAGTCCCCCCCTTGGCCCTGGGCTTGAATTAGAACCTTGATGGCGCTGGCATAGTGAGGATGGTCCACCCCAACCTGGTCACACCACTGCTCTAAGCAGGCGATCGCCTCCCCACAGCGCCCCTGGCGCATCGCCGCAATGCCAGCCTGGAGATCGGCTGGGGAGGGAGCAGCGGCCCTTGTCAGTTCCGTGGCCATAGGGTTTAGATCGCGATCCGAGCTGGGCTAGATGGTCAGACTCGCCCTAGAATGCCCAAACCGTTCG
This sequence comes from Synechococcales cyanobacterium RM1_1_8, assembly GCA_012032745.1. Lineage (GTDB taxonomy): Bacteria > Cyanobacteriota > Cyanobacteriia > PCC-9006 > JAAUQQ01 > JAAUQQ01. Next base: position 8,740 of record JAAUQQ010000084.1, on the reverse strand, counting down.
CCCCAGAGACCCCAGCAACTCCAGAGCCCCCCAAAAAAGAGCCCCAGAATCCCCATGCCCCTCAGAGGATGTTTGAGAACAGCTTTGGCCATAGCTGATGACGCCCATGGTCCGTGCCTTCAATTAAGGAAACAGGCGTAGCCTGTTGGATATAGAATCGCTGGCTTTGGCGAATTCTCAAACATCCTCTCAGGTTGCCAGGGTGCGCAACACCGCCAGGACGGTTTCCGAGGGCACTTGATCCGTGATCACCACTTTGCCGATCGCCTCCGGCAAGACAAACCGAACCCGTCCCGCCTGGACCTTCTTATCCTGGGTCAGCGCAGCGACGATCGCGGCAAGATCCGCTGGCTGGGCGATCGCCCCCGGCAGTTTACTCGGCAACCCAGCCTTTTCAATCAGCGCCACCTGCCGGGCCTGGCTAGCCGCATCCCAATGCCCCAACTGCACCGCCAAGGCCCCCGCCGCCACCATGCCGATCGCCACCGCCTCCCCATGGTTCACCCCCTGGTAGGCCATCAGGCTCTCCACCGCATGGCCAATGGTATGGCCATAGTTCAAAATCGCCCGCAGCCCGGCCTCCTTCTCATCCTGGCTGACCACCTGGGCCTTAGCGCCACAGGACTCTGCCAAAATCATCGCCAAGAGATCATCGCTGAGCTGATCCAGCCCATCTAGGCGAGGACTGGCCTCCAGGGCTTCAAACAGGGACTCAGACCAGATCACACCATACTTGATCACCTCGGCCATACCCGCCCGAAACTCTCGCTGGGGGAGGGTTTTTAGCACCGTCGGATCGATCAAGACCAGTTTGGGCTGATAAAACGCCCCAATCAAATTCTTGCCCTGGGGATGGTTGACCCCCGTTTTTCCCCCGATCGCAGCATCGACCATGGCCAGCAGTGATGTGGGCACCTGAATAAAATTGATGCCCCGCAGCCAGGTGGCAGCGGCAAAGCCGGTCATGTCGCCGACCACCCCCCCGCCCAGGGCAACCAGGCTGGAGGAGCGTTCCAGGCGGTGGGCCAGGGCACTGTCATAGAGAGCTTGGATCGAGCCGAGGTGTTTGTGTTGCTCGCCGGGGGGAATCAGGTGGTGGGCGACGTCAAAGCCCGCTTGGGTCAGGGATTGGTGGAGGCGATCGCCATACTGCTCAAAAATTTCCCCATTGGACACCAGCAACACCTTGCTCCCCAGCTTGCTCGCCAATCGCGGCTGTTCCATGCCTGGGCTAGGCTGTCCAGCCATCCAGGCCCCTAGGCGATCGAGCCCCCCCGGGTGGATCGCAATGGTGTAGGACAGATCGTGGGACGACTGGGAGAGTTCAACTGGAATCGTGGTCTGCATGGCGATCGGGCGGGCCCTAGGGCAAAAGGATCGTGACTTCCATCATCCTATCTGCCCAGGTTGCCCTTGTTGTTCTGGCCTGGCTTTCTGGCCTGGCTTTCTGGCCTGGCTTCTGTGACTAGATCGCACCACCGCCTCTCTTCTCGTAACCTTGCTCGTGACCTTTCTGGGCATTGGTCTGGGCATTGGTCTGGGCATTGGTCTGGGCATCGGCCTGGCTAAAAGGCCGCTGGAGGGCAATGCCAACCTGAAAATCCTGGGGCTCAATGTGACCCAGAAGTTCCCCAGGGCAGATGGGCCAGCTCACAGCCAGGCTGTGGTATTCAATGTTGTTTTTCTCACTGTAGAGGCTGAACTTCGCCAGGGCCTGGGATTCGCTGCTGGCCTCCACATAAAACTCAAACTGGGGCCAAGGCCGAGGGGCCTTGGGGTGGGGTGGCGTGCGGTAGGAAATGCCATAGATATGGGTTGGAGTATTCATGCTCTCTTGTTCGAATTCGCACGGGTTGCTTCCGGGAAAAAAATATTTCCCCTGTATAGGGAATCCATGGGGAAAGCGATATAAATACACTGAGGCTGCTTTCGAGAGGCGCTTTAGCTGGGCGCTTTGGGGAAACGCCCAAGGGACTGAATCCCAAACCCAGCCTTTGGGGATCAAAAATCTTCTTATCTGGCAGGAGTCTCATCCGACACCTTGTTGCTGAACCTAACGGGAAAGCGAAGAAAACCTAAAGCTATTTAGACCAAGGCCATGGGATGAAACCCAGAGCATCGGGGCCATTGCCAAGGTTGAGGAGCAAACCTCCCCCCCCACAGCGATTGCCGATGATAAAGGAGTTGTTTACTCGCTGCGCTTCAGCCACGTTTTATGATGCAGGACTCGTCTCCCTTAGTTTCTAGCTGCCGCCACTGTCGTTTCTACCAGGCTGAGGGCCGCCGGGGAGGCCATTGTCACCAGCTCAATGTGATTGTTCAAGGCAACTGGCAGGCCTGTGCGTTAGTAGAGTCCCCCTTCACCCCTGCATCCCAAGCCTTCACATCTCAAGGTGCCCAGGTCAGCCCGAGCCGCCAACCATCCTCGTTCGTCAGGGCCCTGTCGGCCTCAAGTTCTCCCCCAGGAGCCGGGAGGGGCGCAGGCGATCGGCCAGGCGGGATGCCAGGCACGATGCCAGGAGAGATAGCAGAAGAGATGGCAGCAGAAATGGCACCATAGAGTTCAGGGGGTGCGATCCCCAGCTTGTCCTTTCCTCCGTGAGGCCATGGCCGCCGTCATTTCCCTAACCCAGGCTGTCCTCGAACAGCTCGATCTCGCCCCGGCAGAGGATGCGATCGCCGCCCTCCTCACCGAACCCACCACCGAGCCCGAACTGCGATTTGCCATCGACTACCCCCGCGACCCCAGTGACCCCCGCGAGCTATCCGAGCTGCCCGAGGTCCGCCTTTGGTTTGTGCGCTTGGATGTCACCTACCCCTGGCTGCCGCTCTACCTGGATTGGAAAGGGGGAGAACTGGCCCGCTACGTGGCCATGTTGATTCCCCACCAGTTCCACCCGACCGAGGGCATTCAGTACAATCCCGAGGCCCTGGAGATTTGGGTCATGGCCAAGGTGTTTGTGCTGCATCGCTGGCTGGGCGATCGCAGCATGCAGGGCAATGCCCGTCTCAAAGCCATGACCCAGGTTTTGGGCTATGAAATCGACGATGCCTTCTTCGCCATGCTCTGATGCCGAGGTACAAGTTTGCGTACAAGCCTTCTGGCCAGCGGTTTTCCGCGATCGCGCGGTTTGGGGCCCAACCCCGCGACAACTTGGGGGAGTCAAATGGGCACAGTAGATCAGCGACTAACTTTAACGAAGCTTTAGGGTTGGTTGGTTGTAATTACACACAGACCCTCAGGAGCTTCTATTTTTCCTGGGTAGTATTGTCTGTATCTCGCCAAGCGATTTATCCAGGACCGCCGTTGTTTAAGTTCAAGCTGCTTAACTCCCTATGAATATCGCCAACAACATCATTCAGCCCGCTGGCATTCTCGATGGCACCCGTGTGGAGGAGCTACGGGAGCAAGTGGAGCAAATCTTGCAGGCTAGCGCTCCCGTGGTGCTGATCGATCTCCAGGAGACCACCTTCATCGACAGCTCCGGCCTGGGTGCCCTGGTCTCGACGCTAAAGGCCGTGCGCGCCGCCGATCGCAAACTCTATTTCTGTTCACCCAATGCACAGATTAAGATAGTGTTCGAGCTCAGCGGCATGGACCAAGCCTTTGAAGTGTTTGACGATCGCGCTGCCTTTGAACAGGCCATGCTCTCCCCCAGCCTCTAGGCCCCTGCCTCTAGGCCCCTGACTTGAGACCCCTGGCTTAGAACGGCTAGACCCGCTCCGCTGCCCAGCACCAGTCCCCAGACTCTCCCCCTTGCTGCTCCCCCAAGCGAATCCACCATGACTGCATACAGCGCCACTCTCGATGCAACGGCCCCAGCGGAGGCTGACCCCAGCAATCCCACCTATGTCGAGATGATTGAAACGGTGATCTCCAGCTTGGAGGAGGAAGGCACCGCCATGGTTAGCCACACCCAGGAAGGCTATCTGTGGAAATTCGGCTACGGCTCAGCTCCAGAGGTGTTTGTTCAGCTCACGGGCCTGACCGATGACGATACCTTGACGGTGTGGTCCGTGGTCGGCGAGCTGCCCGCTGGGGACCAGGCTGCCCTGGCGCTGAAGCTGCTGGGCTTGAATTGGACGACGACCCTAGAGGGGCGCTTTGCCTTGCTAAATGGCCAGGTGGTGATGGTGACGAGCCGCACCCTGGCGGGCCTCAACCCAGCGGAGGTGTCGCGCAGCATTACGATTGTGGCGACCCTGGCTGATGATGCCGATAGCCTCTTGAGGCTTTAGGGGTCGGGTTCCGCTGAGCAGACCCTTTTCCCTGAGCAGCCCCTTGTCCCTGAACAGCCCCTTGTCCGACTCCCCGCCCGGTCCGCTTGATCGGTGGGACTGGCTCGCGCCGCTGGAACTGGAGGGCGCGATGCATATGGCCCTGGACCATTGGCTGCTGGAACAGCATCGCCTGGGCCAGGGACGGCCCCTGCTGCGGTTCTATCATTGGCAGCCCGCCGCCATTTCCCTGGGCTACCACCAGCGCCGCTGGCCGGAGCGTTGGCGATCGCTCTCCCATGCCTTACCCCACCCAGCTTCTGGGAACAGCCCCCAGCCCCTGGCGATCGTCCGTCGGCCCACGGGGGGCCGGGCCGTGCTGCACCAGGGCGACTTGACCTATAGCCTGATCGCTTCGGGTTTCATCGGGAGCAGAGCCCAGGTCTACCGCCAAGTTTGCGAGTTTCTGATCCAGGGCTGGGCCAGCCTGGGCGTCCCCCTGGGCTTCGGCCAGGCGGGGCGGGGCTATATCCACAATCCCGATTGCTTCGGCACTGCCACCGCTGCGGATCTGGTCACCCCCGGCGGGGCCAAGCTGATCGGCAGCGCCCAGCTCTGGCGGGCGGGCCATCTGCTCCAGCAGGGCTCCATGCGCCTCAACCCTGACCCCGCCCTGCTCCAGCAGGTCTTCGGCCAAGTCGATGCCCTGCCCCAGCTTCCCCCAGGGTTGACGGAGGGACAGATTATTGCGGCCCTCACTACCGCTGCGGGGGCCTGTTTTCAGGTGGAGTTTGCCGAACGGCAGCTCACGTCTGGAGAATTGGCCGCCGTGGCGGCCCTGGCTGACTCGTTCCGATTGCCGCTGGGTTCGGAGTCGGAGTCGCTGATTAAGCCATAATCCATAATTACGGGGACCAACCTTAGGGCTCGATCGCCTGGGCGATCGCCCCCAATTGCAACCCCGGTGGATAGTCCCCCTCGGCCTTGATGCGCGCAATTTCTTCCGGTGCGAAACGCAGCCCCAAGGACAGGCCAATCGTCCTGACCAAATCTCCCCGATCCACCACCCCCGCCACCGCCCCCGCAGGGGTCAGCACCGTGATGAAGCCCAAGGCCTCGGCATCCAACCGCTGAATCACTCGGGCTAGGCTCTCGCCCTCGGTCACCGAAGCGATCTCTGGCAGCGGTTTGGTTAAACTGCGCACCGGCTGGCGTGGCCATTCACTGCGCTCAATGTCCTGCATGGCATCGGCCTCCACCAAACCGCAGTAGCGCCCATCGGCGGCGGCAAAGTAAACCGGAGACTTCGCGGGAATTAAGTAGGTTTCCGTAAATTCCTCTAGGGATAGATCCGCATCCACCACCCGAAAGCCTCGGGTCATGGCATCGCTGGCCTTGAGCTGGAGCAGCCGCTCCTGGAGGGTCGCCATCTGGTCATAGCGGCGGGCATTTTGGATGCCAAACCAGCCCAGTAGGCCAATCCAGAGCAATCCTGGGGCATTGAGCAAAAACACTCCCGCAAAGGCCAACAGCACCGCTGTCCAACCCAGGAACGCCCCTGCGCGGGCTGCCCAGCGAATTCCCTGGAAGCGATCGCCCGTGATCTTCCAGACCGCCGCCTTCAAGACTTGGCCACCATCCAGGGGCAGGCCTGGAATCAGATTAAACAGCGCCAGGACTAAATTTATGCGGGCCAGATCCGCCGCCAGCACCGCCAGGGGGCCAGTCGGCGGCAGCAGCGGCAGCAGGCCAAACAGCAGCAATGCCAGCAAAATACTGACCGCTGGACCGGCGATCGCCACCTGGAACGCCTGCCCCGGTGTCTTCGACTCCTTCTCGATCGAAGCCATACCGCCAAACAAAAACAGCGTGATCGAATTGACCTTGATGCCCTGCCACAGCGCCACCAAGCTGTGGCCCAGTTCATGGAGCAGCACCGAGCCAAACAGCAGCAGCGCCGAAGCCAGGCCAATGCCCCAGGCCAGCGGCTGGCCCCACTGGGGGTAGCTGGTCTGCCACTCCAGGCCATTGGAGAGGGTAATCAAACCCACCACCACCAGCCAGGAGGCATGGATTTGGAGGGGAATACCGAAGATCGAACCGATGCGCAGCCCAGATTGCATAGACGAAAGCGGGGATGGATGATGGTTCTACGATACCGAATCCATTTCAGGGGTGCTTGCCCTGGAAAGGTGTGGGTTTACGCCATGGCAGGGGCAAGCCCTTGGGGAAACAGGTCTGTTGTGACCCAAATTCAATCGGCTCAATGGGAGCAGAGCAGTCAAATTAATGAGAACCTGCAAAGTCTCAGGGAGGTTCAAACCTGGCTGGCTGACCAATCTTCTGCCCCTCATTCCCAACCCCGTTCTCCCCCCAAAAAACAACAGCCGGGAGAAGGGGAGCTGGAACCGCCAATCTAGATTAAAACCCCTCTCCCGCTTTTGGGAGAGGGCTTGGGGTGAGGGCGGTTCGAGTTTTGTCAGTCAATCAGGATTCAAGCTAACTTGCGATCGCTGCTAACCCAAATCCAAAGCCTAAGAGGATGTTTGAGCATAGCTTTGGCTGTAGCCGATGGTGCCCATAGTCCGTACTTTTGTTTAAAAAAACAGGCACAGTCTAGCCTGTAGCGTCTGGGCAACCATTAGCCCTTAGCGGGCTTCTCTGGGCGATTGCGGGGCGGGGTCAGGCGACCGTGGTAGAAGCGCTGTTCCAGTTGGCCGAGGCCGTACCAAGCGACGGAGCCCAGCAGAGCTAGGGTGACGCCCAGGATTGCAATGCTGCTGGCCAATCCCAACGGCATCGCCAGGGTTGCAATGGCCCAGGAGAGAAGCGCGATCGCCCCAACACCCAACCGCAGCCGCTGCAAATTCTTCAACGCCGGGGCACAACTGCCGCAATGTTGCACATGGGACTGATAGCGCTCCATCAACACCCGCTTGTCCTCAATCCCCGGTGGCAGCGCCTGGCCCGGAAAGGGATCCGCCCCAAACTCATTCACCCAGCGCCGCAGGGCAGAGACAAACGTATCGGCCTTGGTCGCCAGATAAAACGCCTTGTCGAGGTTTTGGCTACCGCCTGCGGCTTCCAGGTAGCGCTCTTGCCAATGCAGGAAAATTTGATCATCTTCGAGGATGGCGTTCTGGCCGATGTGGCTGAACCAGCGAGGTGTATTTTTAATAAAAAAGGCGGGCAGTTTGGAGGAAAACTTGAAGGGGAAGCGGGCAAATAGGCGGCAGCGGCCTTTGCCAATGGGCGTTGCATAGACCACTGTCAGCGTTCGACCAAACTGCTTCGAGGTCAAATCGTGCCACATCAAACCCGGCGCAACAAAGCTCGTGTTTTGGGTGCCCAGCTTGCCCTGGCGTGGCCCTTCCAGCCAAATGCCAGTGAAGCCTGTTTTGCTCTGTTCCAGTAGGTCCAACTCCACCGGCCCCGCATTGGCGCGATTGCCGACGGATTCATGGTGGGTGTAGGGCAGGTGGCTGGGGTCAAGGACATTCTCCAGCAGAGTCAGGGCATCGTAGGGGAGGTCGCGGAAGGTGTCGATGATCACCCAGTCGGGGTCTTGATCTGCGATCGGGCCAACGCTGGGGACCGCGACTCGGGAGGCATTGTCTGCCTGGCCAGGGTAAACAAACAGCATGTCCTGGTGAAGGGCGACGGGCAGGGACTTCGCGCAGGCGCGGCGACTGGTTTCGGCCTTGGCGTCGGGGAGTTGCTGGGGGGATGTGCTCGCAGGTGCCTTCGCCGGAAAAAGACCAGCCGTGGTAAGGGCATTCGAGCTGGCCCTGGGCGTTGATTCGGCCTTCGGACAGGGGCGCAAGGCGGTGGGGGCATTGGTCCTGGAAGCACCGCCATTTCTGGGTTTTGGCCTCCCACCAAATCACCAGATCCTGGTCGAGGAGGGTGAAGCGGTTGGGCTCCGTTGGGCTCAGGTCTTTGACATAAAACAGGGGGTGCCAGGCTTCTTTCCAATCGAAGCGGCTGGGTCTGGGCCTCCGGCGGGCAACCGATTGCGGGGTGGGGGTGGGGGGCGCTTCTGTCGGAAGCTTGCTTTGCAATCGCGCTCAGTGCCGGAGATGTCATGGGATTGTTGCGGTTTGTAACTTTTCTATTCTGCCATGGTGCTTCGCGCTTTGGGCTGGGCGAGTGGGGCGATCGCAGCCACCGCTGCCGGTGTTTTGCGAACAATGATGGAGGAGCATTGTGAACAACCGCAGGGAACCAGCGATGCCTTCTCCCTTCCCAGGGATGGACCCGTTTTTGGAGGGCTGGGCAAGGGCGGGAGAAGTATTTGCGTAAGCGGCAGCAGGTTCTAGCGAGCCAGACTCATTTGATGGAGATTGACTTGATTCGAGCCAATGAACTACAGACGGTGCCAATTCCGCTTGAGGGGGGAGGCAAGGTCTAGTCAAGGGATGTTTGCGGCCGGGGCGAACCGCGTTCGTCCGGCTATTGCCGGGTCTTTTGCACGAGGGGGAGTGTTCACAAAATCGGGTGGGGTCAGGCTCAAACCCCCATT
>JAAUQQ010000483.1 GCA_012032745.1 Synechococcales cyanobacterium RM1_1_8 | reverse complement strand
AAAGCGGTCCTGGGGCAATGTCAGTAGGCCTGTTCGTCTTATTGTCGTAAGCAAGGGCGATCGCCCCAGCAGTCCTCCAGGATCTTCGCCAGGGCAGCGGCATCACCCGGAGGGGCAAGCCAGCCGGTTTGGCCAGGTTGGATCAGTTCCGGTACTCCCCCCGCCGCCGCGCCGATGATGGGGCGGCGGGCCAGCATGGCCTCGACGATGACCCGGCCAAAGGGTTCTGGCGCAATGGAGGTATGGGCGATCAGATCGCAGGCGGACATCAGCTCGGCGATGTCCGCACGAAGCCGAGGAATTGCACGCGATCGCCCAACCCTAGCTCGTCAACCTGCCGATGTAGCTGCGCGACATAATCCTCCTCGCCAAACAAGGCAGCCCCCACCAACAGAACAGTCATGGGCTGGGGGCAAGCCTTGATCGCATCAAGCAGCACATGCTGTCCCTTCCAGGGGGAGAGGCGACTAAAATGGCCGATGACAAAATCCTCCTCCCGAAGGCCGAGTTCTTGGCGCAGGCTGAGCCGCCGGGCCGGAGCCACGTCATAGCGCTCCGGTTCGAAGCCGTTGTAAATCACTTGGCAAAGGGCGGCGTTCCCCCCAGCAGCGACAAAGGCATCGCGGGTGGCCTGGGAGTTGGCAATGATCAGACTGGCACAGCGGTTGGCAAGGCCCACGGCAATCTGTAAGTTGCTGCGGCTAAAGTGCTCTAGAGAAAGAATGTCCCGCAGGTGGTACACCAGGGGACGTCCGCTCCAGCGGCTGGCCAGGGCACCCACCACCAAGGCCTTGGAGGTGTTCGCGTAGATCAAGTCGAAGCGGCGGCTAAGCTGGATGCATTTTCCCAGCAGGGGCAACAGCGCTCCCAGACTGGTGAGACTCTGCCACCAAGCTTGACCTTTGCTGACCTTGAAGCCCCGTTGAGATAAGCAGGTGACGGGGACATTGGCCTGTTCCAGGCGCTGGCGAAAGGGGCCGTTTTCAAACAGGGCGACGAGGCAGCGATCGCGGTAGGGCGCGGCCACATCTAGCAGAGAGAGCTCGGCCCCACCGGGCTTGCCGCTTTGATCCAGAAAGAGAATTCGCATCATCTAGGGACTCAGTTAAATATCGCGGTCTTGCATTCGAAACAGCCTCCCATTGGCCAGCGAGGTCAAAAGCGGCATCGCCTAAAATCGAGAAGAGCGCTAGGGCAATCCACTGTGGGAGTTGGGTTAGGAGCCATTGGCTGGGCGGTTGGCAGAACTGGTGGCGGAACTGGTAGCGGAGCTGGTGCCAGAGCTGGTGCCAGAGCTGGTGGAAGCGTGGGGCGCAACTCCTGGGGATGCTTGGGGAGTCATCTCCGTCTCGGGCTGGAGAATCTGTTTCAGCAAAGCGTAGATGGCGCGGTTGGTTTCCTGGAGATGGAAACGCTGCTGGGCGGCGGCAGCGGCGGCTTGGCCGAGGCGCTGGCGCAGGCTCGGGTCGGCCTGGAGCTGCTGGATGGCCAGGGCCAGGGATTGGACATCGCGGGGGGCAATCAGCCAGCCAGTCTGATCATGGCGCAGCAGCTCGGGTCCGCTGCCTTCGGCGGGAGCAATGATGGGCTTGGCAGCCAGCATGGCCTCAACAATGACCCGGCCAAATGGTTCTGGGGCCACGGGGCTATGCACCAGCAAATCGCAGATGGACAGCAGCTCGGGGATGTCCTGGCGAAAGCCAAGGAACTGTACCTGGGCAGTTAGACCCAACTGCTGTACCTGTTGGCGTAGCTGTAGCACATAGTTTTCTTCGCCAAAGAGGGCTTCTCCGGCAAAAAACAAATGTAGGTTGGGATTTTTCAAACTGGCGAGTGCTTCTAGCAACAGATGCTGTCCCTTCCAGGGGGCAAAGCGGCTACAGCAGCCGATGAGGAAGCGATCGCCCCCACCGTAGCCCAGCTCCAACCGCAGCGCCTGGGTCTGGGCGGGGTTGATGTGGAAGCGCTCTGGCAAAAAGCCGTTGTAAATCACGCTGGTCTTGGCGCTCTCACCTCCGGCAGCCACAAAGGCCTGCTGGGTGGCCTGGGAGTTGGCGATGACTCGGGTGACGCATTGGTTGGCGAGGCCAACGAGGAGGGAGCGGTTGAGCCAGCCAAAATGTTGGGGGGAGAGAATGTCATGGAGGTGGTAGACCAGGGGACGATGGGTCATCAGATGGGCGATCGCCCCTAGCACCAGAGCCTTGGGAGTATTGGCGTAGATCAAATCGCTGTCGCGGGCCAATTGAATCAGATCGCCGAGGGACTGGGAGAGGCTGGCCAGTTCTCCGAGACGTCGGCTGAAGCAGAAGGGGCGATCGCGCAGATAGCGGGGGTGTTCGCTCAGCAGTTGGTGATCGATCTGGGCTTGGGCCAGCCGTGTTTTGAAGGGGCCAGGGGAGAAGAGTGCCACTTTGCCCCGAAAGCGCTCAGTCTCTGGAGAACGGCTGCCTGGGTTCTGGTCTTGATTCTGGTCTTGATTCTGGTCTTGGCCAGGGCGAAGGATATCCAGCAGGCACAATTCTGCGCCGCCGAGCTCACCACTTTGATCGAGGAACAATACTTTCATCACAGCTTGCATGGCGGTGGGGAGCTAGACTCTGACGCGATTTTTGGGAATGAGGCGAGCCAGAATCGGCAGATTCTGGGGCCAGGTCAAGCAGGCTGCCTGGTGGGGCGGCAGGCTGGGGGCAAATTGGTGAATCTGGGCGAGGCTGAGGGCGATCGCCCACAAAAAAAGGATGCTTGGGGCGGCGGCTGAAGAAGCTATAGAAGATAGCGCTGCGATCCTGGGCAATGGGGGGACGTCCCCGATGGAAATAGTGGGCGGTGTCGCAAAGAACGACGGTTCCGGCCTTGCCTATGCAGCTTTGATACCAGGTTTCGCGTTTATTGGGTGCGGCGGCGGGTGTGGTTTGGGGGGTGGGTAGGCTTTCAGCCAGCGCCTGGTGGTGAAAGATGCGATTTTTGAGCTGGGGATTTTGGATCAGGGCTTGGTTGGCTGGGGGGGGAGAGACATT
>JAAUQQ010000482.1 GCA_012032745.1 Synechococcales cyanobacterium RM1_1_8 | reverse complement strand
CCCAGTTCCCACCGCGCAGCCAAGCGCCACGCCCAAACCAACACCGGAACCGAAAAAACAAGAAACTCCCGCTGAAATCCTGGCCTTGCTATCTCCAACACCGACGCCGACCCCCACGCCAACGCCCACAGGCTCCACGGCGGTGCCGACCACCTACCAAGCCTTCGATGCCAACGCAGTCTTCAGCCTCAACAGCAACGCCACTGCGGACCACATCATCTACCTGGACTTTGATGGGCACACCACCACAAACACCGATTGGAATATCGGTTTTAACAATCCCAGCATCGTCACCGGAGCCTATGATTTCGATGGCAACGGCAATCAATTTTCCGATGCCGAACGCCAGGAAATCTGGCAGATTTGGCGGCGGGTGGCGGAAGACTTTGCACCGTTCAATGTCAATGTGACCACCGCAGCGCCCGATGCCGATCGCCTGATCAACAACGGCGGCAGCGATAACCAGTGGGGCGTCCGGGTCGTGATTGGTGGCGATGCCGATTGGTATGGCAGCGGTTCCATCCTGGGCGTGGCCTTCCTCAATTCCTTCAACGACGATCTGGACACCCCAGCCTTCGTGTTTTCGGATAACTCCAACAGTGCCGCCAATCCAGAAGCCGACATCGCCGAGACCATCACCCATGAGGTGGGCCATGCCCTTGGCCTAGAGCACGATGGCGATCGCTTCACCGGCAGCGACTACTACGGTGGCCACGGCAGCGGTCCCACGAGCTGGGCTCCGATCATGGGCAGCGGCAATGGCAACGTCACCCAGTGGAGCCAAGGGGAATACCTGGCAGCAACCAACTCGGAAGATGACCTGGATATCATCACCAGCCGAAATGGCTTTGGCTATCGGGTCGATGACTATGGCGATTCCTTGGGCGCCGCCGCCAGCCTCAGCTTTGTGGACACCGCCGCCACGACCTACTTTGGCTTGATTGAGACCAATACCGATGTGGACTGGTTCCAATTCACCTCGATGTCAGGCAACATCGACTTGGAGATCAATGCCTTTGAGCGGGGGGCAAATCTGGATATCCTAGCCAGGCTGTACGATTCCACCGGGCAAATGCTCCAGGAATCCAATCCCCTCGGTTCCCTGTCCGCCAGCTTTGATCTGGGCCTAGCACCGGGCCAGTATTACCTCAGCGTCACTGGCACCGGCCAGGGCGACCCGGCCACCACGGGCTATAGCGACTATGGCAGCCTGGGCCAATATTCCATCAGCGGAGCCTTTGCCTAGGGCCATGGCTAAAAGTTGCGGGTGAGAATAAAAGCAGCGAGGAGCGAGAAAACCAGTAGGGCGATCGCGCCAATGCGCACATAGGGTGCAGGGGGCATACGGTCGAGATACTGGTTGATTCGCTCTTCATGCTCCTGCTCTGGAATCCAAACTGAGTCTTTCACGGGCTGTCTCCAAGTCCTTAGATAAGTCGCAGTGGGTATGGGGCGGCGGTGCAGCGGCGGTGCAGCGGGGCCAAAGGATAAAATCCATTTTTTGGCCTCGATGCCTCCCATCCTAAGGAGTGGTTTGGGCTGAGTGGCGGGGGCGAGGGGATTGTTCATTCAATGTATTGCAAGTCAACCTGAAGCATTGCAATTCCCCCGTTGGATGTTGATTTAGATTGTGGATGTTGATTTTAGGTTAAGGCCGGGCCGGGCCAGTTTTTCTGGGCTGGGCCGGGTCAGGGCTCACAAGCCTTCGGAGGGCTGTAGGATGGGCCATAGCTGTGTTGGGTTGTGGCTCGTTTTGCGATTTTTAAGGCAAGTTTCGAGGCAGGTTTCGAGGCCGTTTCTGCTAGGCTACAGGCCTAGCCCCGGTCGCTGTGGCCGAATGGTGGTCCTGGGCGCGATCGCCCTAGCTGGCTGTCTGGGCCTGGCTGGCTGCGGTGTGGTGGCGGATTTGGCCGATCTGGCGGATTTGCGGCTGATGACCAGCCCCCACCTGATGCTGGGCAATCCCAGCGATGCCGCCACCCGGCTGGAGTTGCCGAATAATTATTTGTTGATTAAGCCGCAGTTCGCCCTCTCCTATAGCCGCGATCGCGGCACCGCCAACTGGGTGAGCTGGCAGCTCAATCCAGACTGGCTGGGGGAGGTCGATCGCCAAAACAACTTCCGCCCGGATCCAGACCTGCCCGCCGATTGGCCGGTGATTACCTCCCAGGACTATCGCGGTCGCCGCTACGATCGCGGTCACCTGGCTCCCTCGGGCGATCGCACCGCCAGCATCGAAGACAACAGCGCCACCTTTGTGATGAGCAACATCATCCCCCAGAGTCCCGACAACAACCGAGGCCCCTGGAGCGATCTGGAATCCGCCAGCCGTCAGCTCGTCTCCCAGGGCCGGGAGCTGTATATCCTGGCGGGGCCAATCGGCCAGCAAGGGCGCATCGGCTCTGCCCAGGTCGTGGTGCCCCAGAGCGTCTGGAAAATTATTGTGGTCATGGAGGAGCCGGGCCTGGAGGCTGGGGAGATTTCGGAGGCGACGCGGGTGATTGCTGTCAATCTACCCAATGTGTCTGGGATCGGAAACCGCCCCTGGCAGGACTTTATTACTACCGTTGATGAATTGGAAGAGCTGACTGGGTTCGACTTTCTCAGCACTGTAGATGACGATGTGGAGGCCGTGATTGAGCGGCGGGCCGATGGCGGTTAAGGAGATAGTCAGCGAGTGCTAGGTTCAATTTTGCGGCTTTGCCCCGGCTTCCTTCCCCCAGCGCCGATCTCGCCCTGTCCTTCGCTGTCGTGAGTTTGATCCATGATCCAGCCCTCCCCGCTCCAGGCCCGCCCAAACCAGGCCCAACCGAGCCAGGCCAAACCCACACTCCTCGTCACCGGAGCCAGTGGATTTTTGGGCAGCTGGCTGGTGGAAGCGGCCCAGGCAGACTGGCAGGTGATCGGGCTGTACCATCGGCGGCCCAGTGAGCCAGTCGGTGAGCCAGTCGGTGAGCCAGTCGGTGAGCCAGTCGGTGAGCCAGATCAAGCCGGTGAGCCAGCGATCGCCCAGCCTGAAGATCACCCCCCCCAG
>JAAUQQ010000481.1 GCA_012032745.1 Synechococcales cyanobacterium RM1_1_8 | reverse complement strand
ATCGGGCGGGGTGGCCAGTAGGGCCTTGCTCAAGCCGTGGGGTTTGAGCCATGTTTGGACGGTGTTTTGGACGGTGTTTTATGCCGTTCTGTAGGCTAGATTCAGGCGGTGAATACTCCCGACGTTCATCTTTCAGATAGAACGCGGGCTTCTTGAGTCACCTCAAGACATTTCTGCTTCACACGGTCTTGTCTAGGCATAGCCCCCGACAGATCCCATCCACAGACATTTTCTATACCCGAAAGACCACGGGCTTTGATTACCTGACCGCTTGCAACATCTCTAGGCTTGGTTGACCCACACTCATGACATTCATGCAGTCTCACGGACAAATCTTTCCTTACCCTGGCCCCACAGTCAGGGCAGGTTTGACTTGTTCCGCTGGGGTCAACTTTGGCGTAGTAGACACCGCGCTTCCAACACACCCAGGGCAAGACCTGGTTGAGGAATTGCCCCAAACCAGCGTCGAGGGTGTGCTTGCCCAATATGCCTTTAGCCATGATTCTAAAATCAAGATCTTCAGCAAAGATGAGTTGAGCTTGGTCACACAAATGGTGCGCCAATTTGAAGTGCCAATCAAGGCGGCAAGCGGCAATCTTTTCCTGAACTCTACCTATCTTCTTTCTCAGCTTTGCAGTATTATTAGACCGCTTCTGTTTCCCTTTCAGTCTGCGTTGCAGCAATTCAAGCTTGCCTTGCCACTTACCGAAGAAACGAGGTCTAGCAATCTGCTCACCGTCCGAAGTAGACAGAAAATAACTCAAGCCCACATCAATCCCAATAGCGTGCCCCGCAGTGGGCGGCACATCAGGAATATCAAGGTCAGCTTGAATGCAGAGGGTGGCATACCACCCAGATGCTTTACGAATTACGCGAACAGTCTTAACGACAAATCCATTAGGGATTGGGCGATGCAACACAATGGGCATCAATCCAATCTTGGGCAACTTAATTTCATTGCCTTGAATCGGGCTCACCTGAAACTGAGGAAACAAAAAGGAGCGATATTGCCCAAACTTCTTGAAGCGTGGGAACCCGTGCCCTCTGTCTTTCCTGGAAGCAAATGCACCATCCAGTCTACCCAAAACGTCCTGAAGCACTTGAGATTGAACATCCTTCAAATGAGGCAATTCTTTCTTGGCTGCTGTCAGGTTTCGCTTTTGAGTGTAGTAGTCAGGGTAAGGAGCATCTGCCGGAATGATGAAACACCGCTCCAGGCTGCACCTATCCGCAGGAGATTTACGGGACTCAATCCAATCCTTCCGCTCACGCAAGGCGTAATTATAGACGCCGCGACAAGCTTCAAGCCAAGAGACCATGCGGGCTTCCTGCTCAAACGAAGGATAAATTCTGTACCTGTAATTCATCGTAAGCATAGGTGCATTATAGCGGTTTTAGGGACGGCTGTGTTGCTCCCTAAGATAGTGAGGATAGCTCAGGGGCATTGAACCCCGTCGCTATCCCTGCTTTCATCCCGACGTTGAATCGAAGATTACAACGCGGGGCTTCCCACGAAGCTGCTAAACCGCCTCCCCATCCAAAACCAGCGCCGTCTCACCCACCCCATCGGCCTGGGTAGCCGAACTGCTCGACTGGGCCAGGTAAATGCCTGCCAGCACCAGCCCAAAGCCAATCCAGGTGCTCTGGCCCAGGGCTTCGCCAAAGATCGCCCAGGCCAGCAGCGCACTCACCACTGGCTCCAGCAATAAAAATAAGCTGACGAAACTCGAAGACAATTCCGCCATGCTGTTGGCCAGCAGCCGTTGGCCCAGGCCCTCGCTGACCAGACCCAGGCCCAGGACCGCCAGGCAGGCGGTGACGGTGGTCGGTAAAACCTGTTCGCCATGGGCCAGCACCCAAGGCAGCAGCAGGGCACTGCCCACACCACAGCGCCACAGCAGAATGGTGGTGGCGGAAAAGCGCTTGCGCAGTTGTTCTACCAACAAAAAATAAATTCCCAGGAAGACCGCCGAGAGCGTGGCGTAGAGATCGCCCAGCAGCAGGCCTTCGCTGCTGCCCAGGTCTTCGAAGCCAAGGTAGAGGGCACCCGCAAGGGCGATCGCCATCCCCACCAAAAACCGCCGATCAAACCGCTGCCCCAAAAACAAGAAAGCGCCAACGCTCGTAAACAGCGGCGTTAGATTATTTAGCAGCATCGACTTGGCCACGGTGGTATAGACCAGAGACATGGCCCAGAGCACGAGGGAGGCGATGGAAATCCCCCCTACGGCCCCCAATAAAACCCACTGGGTCAACGTTGGCGGCGGCGGCGGCTCGGCACCCGCCTCGGCAGGCTGGAGCTGGGAGCTGATCCCCTGGCCCAGGCCAAAGACCAGTAAAAAAACCAGCAGTCGGTTCAAGACCGTGGCGTTGGCGCTGAGCTCCATCTCGCTGAGGCGGATGAAGATGGGTGCCAAGGAGACGGCACCGAGGGCAACCACCAGTTTGAGAATGGCGCTGGTCGGGCGATGACCCAGCTCTGGGGCGGGGGAAGGCGTCGTCATGGGGCAAGACCAGATGCAAGGG
This sequence comes from Synechococcales cyanobacterium RM1_1_8, assembly GCA_012032745.1. GTDB lineage: Bacteria > Cyanobacteriota > Cyanobacteriia > PCC-9006 > JAAUQQ01 > JAAUQQ01. The sequence goes on along the minus strand of JAAUQQ010000481.1, from coordinate 511 downwards.
CCGGAGGCGATCGCGGCCCAGTCTTCTACTATTTCAGCTCGGGAGATGGGGCAGGGTATCTGGGAATACGGCTAGGGCAGTTGAACCGCGAAGGGTCTAGCGGAGGAGAATCGCTAACGGGGGAGCTGGGCGAGGAAGTGCTGTCTGGCTTGTTCTACAACGGGGCGGCGATCGCAGCCCTCCACATGGTCATTGACGATGCCCACGGACTGCATGAAGGCATAGGCCGTGGTTGGCCCCACAAAAGACCAGCCTCGATCCTTGAGTGCCTGGGCCAGGGCGATCGAAGTTGGGGTTTTGCTGAGGGTGGCGATCGCGGCCCTGTCCAATCTCTGGGGTCGCTCCTGCTCCGGCGGCACATAGCGCCAAAAAAATGCCGCCAGGCTGCCCCATTCTTCGACCAGCTCCCCAGCCCGCCGGGCATTGTTAATCGTCGATTCGACCTTGGGGCGATGGCGCACAATCCCCCCCATCCTGCATCAACCGCTCCACCTCAGGGTGCCCATAGCGA
>JAAUQQ010000083.1 GCA_012032745.1 Synechococcales cyanobacterium RM1_1_8 | reverse complement strand
GGCGGGCGGTTGGGATTTGGGAGGGCTGGAAGCGGGATGGGGCGAGATCGCAGAGGGCGATCGCTTCACCGAGGCTAAGTTTCCAATCTGGACTTGGCAGGTCTGGTCCCAGCAGGTTTGAATGACTGTCCAAGCTGAGTCCTCCAGTTCGCTCGAACTCAGCGCTGCTCTGAGTTGAGGCTCTGAGTTGAGGCTCTGAGTTAAAGCCCTGAGTTTAAAGCCTCACGCCGCTGTGACCCAACTCAAACCCTGGCGAGCCTTGGCGGCCATGGCCCGCGCGCCGATCTGTTCAGCCAGGGCTAGGGATTCCCCCAGGAGCCGCCGGGCCTGGCTGGGATGGTCTGCCCGCTGGTGGGCAAGGCCCAGGTTGAAGAGCGATTGGGCTTCGGCGCGGTGGTCGCCCAGGCTGCGGTAGATCGCTAGGGCCTGCTCGCCCTGGGCGATCGCTTCGGGAGCTTTCCCCAGACTGAGATAAACATTGGCAATGCCCAGCATCGCACTGGCGGCCTGGGGATAATGGCCCAGACTGCGGTACTGCTCCAGGGCCTGGCAGAGATAGTCCAAGGCCTGCTCGGGTTTGTCCAAGCAGCGGTGGACGCGGCCCAGGTGATTGAGGGCATTGGCCAGGCCTGAGAGATTGGCCCAGCGCTGGTAGAGCTGCTGGGCTGCTTCGTAGTGGGTGATGGCCAGCTCACACTTGCTCAGCTTGAGCGCCATGCTGCCACAGACCATGAGGCTGTTGGCCCGCCCCAGGGCATCGCCTAAGCTGTCGAACCGGTCTAGGGCCAGGGTCAGACAGTGCAGCGCCAGGTCGTATCGGCATTGTTTGCTGTAGGCCCTGCCCAGCTCTAGGTAGACCTGGGCGATCGCGGCGGAGTTGCCCAGATTTTCGTAGAGGGCGAGGGATTGGTGGTGGGCGATCGCCGCTTGGTGATGGTCTCCCTTTTGGGCGAGGTAAACACCGCGCTTGAGCAGTTGTTCCGCTTGGCTTTGCTGGGAGAAATCCGTGGCAGACGTGAACATGGCGGTAGGTAAAGGTTGGAGAAGCGAGGCTGTTCCAAATCCCTATACGGTCGGCCTGGGGGCGATCCGGGTAGCGCTGGGGAGAGCAAAATAGATTGAGCTGGAAATCCCTGGGGGCGGGTCGGCTTTGTGGCAGAGTGGGGGGGTGGCGATCGCCCGCCGCTGCCCGTTAGTCCGGCTGGCCCGTTAGTCCGGCTGGCCCGTAACCCCTGCCCGTAACCCCTGCCCGCTACCCATGCCAATCATCCAGGTTCACAACCTCACCAAAACCTACCCCGTACGCCCTCAAGCAGCCCGGTCTCCGGGGAACCTTCAACCATTTTTTCCAGCGCCAATACAGCTACATCGAAGCCGTCAAAGGCGTCTCCTTTGAGATTGAGCCCGGCGAGGTCGTCGGCTTCCTCGGCCCCAATGGTGCAGGCAAAACCACCACCCTGAAAATGCTCACGGGCTTGATCCATCCCTCCCAGGGGGAAGCCCGCGTTGCGGCGCAGGTGCCCTTCCGCCGCAGCCGCAGCTTTCTGGAACAAATCAGCTTAGTCATGGGCCAAAAACAGCAGCTCATCTGGGATCTGCCCGCCCTGGATTCGCTCAAAATCAACGCTGCAATCTATGGCCTCGATGAGACCGAAGCCCAGCAGCGCATCGCAGAGCTGGCGGAGATGCTCGACCTCAGCCGCCAGCTTCAGCAGCCCGTGCGCAAGCTCTCCCTGGGGGAGCGCATGAAGGCGGAACTGCTGGCGGCGCTGCTGCATCGGCCCACGGTGCTGTTTTTGGATGAGCCCACCCTGGGACTGGATGTCAATGCCCAGGTGGCGGTGCGCAATTTTTTGCGAGATTACAACCAGCGCTACAATGCCACGCTGCTGCTGACCTCCCACTACATGGCCGATATCACGGCCCTGTGCAAGCGGGTGCTGTTGATTCACCAGGGACAGCTAATCTATGACGGCCGTTTAGAGGGGCTGTTGGATCAATTTGCGCCCTGCCGCTCGGTCCAGCTAGATTTGGGCCAGACCTACGCCTTGGAGAAGCTGGAGCAGTATGGCCCGGTGGAGCAGGTGGAGGGACGGTCTGTGCGGTTTTTGGTGGAGCGCGATCGCCTCACCGAGACAGTTTCACGGCTGCTGGCCGACCTGGATGTGGTGGATCTGAGCGTGACGGATCCGCCGATTGAGGAGGTGATTGGCCAGGTGTTTGCCCAGGGGAGTGTTACGGGAGCGAGCCCTGGCAGCGATCTGGCGATCGCCGGGGCGATCGCCCCAACCATTAAACCAGCCCTTAGCTCCGGAGCCAGCAAATGAGCCAGCTTCACGACACCCCCCAGCTCTCCCAACCCCAAGGCCCCAATAAAGGCCAAGGCCGCAGCCTTTCCATCACCCGCAGCCTTGCCATCACCCGCAGCCTGCTGTCGGTCTACTACGCCTACATGGTGGAATACCGCGCCGAGCTGCTGTTTTGGGTGCTGTCGGGGCTCCCTGCCGCTGATTTTGCTGGGGGTCTGGACCGAGGCGGCCCAGGGGGGCAGCCTTTCCCTCAGCCCGGTGGATTTTGCTCGCTATTTTCTGGCGGTGTTTCTCACCCGCCAAATGACCGTGGTTTGGGTGATTTGGGATTTTGAGAAGGAAGTTGTCCAGGGCACCCTCTCCTTTCGACTGTTGCAGCCCTTGGATCCCGGCTGGCACCACTTTGCGGGCCATGCCGCCGAACGCTTGGCGCGGATTCCCTTTGTGCTGCTGTTGATTGTGCTGTTTTTTGGCCTCTATCCCGAAGCGCTGTGGATGCCCGAGCCATGGCGGCTGGTCCTGTTCTTGATTTCGCTGCTGCTGGCGTTCTGTCTGCGGTTTTTGGCCCAGTACACCTTTGCCATGTTCAGCTTTTGGATTGAGCGGGCGGTGGCGATCGAGCAGTTTTGGTATCTGTTCTATCTCTTTCTCTCGGGCATGGCCGCGCCGCTGGCGCTGTTTCCGCCGCTGGTGGCCCAGGTGGCGATGTGGACGCCGTTCCCCTATTTGATCTATTTTCCCGTGGCGGTGCTGCTGGGCTTGGATACACCCCTGGTCCAGGGCTTTGGGATGATGGTGGCCTGGACCTTGCTGTTTGCGGGGGTGAATCGCTGGCTGTGGTGGCGCGGGCTGCGGCGCTATTCGGGCATGGGGGCTTAATTTAAGCGTCTGTGTTGGGGGGGATGGGAATGTGGATGCTGAGGATGGGGTCGGAGCAGAAGATGCAGAGGCGGTTGGCGATCGCCACGGCTTCCTCCGGATTTTTGTCCAAATACATGGCGGTCAGGGCAAAGTCTTCTCCGGCTCCGATCGCACTAAACTCGTTGATCACCTCCACCAGATAGCTATCCGTGACGCGGAAAATATCCTGCTCCATGCCAATCAGGTAGTTGTTGTGGCGGCCAAAGTCGCCATCTTTGTTTTTCGCCCAGGCATAGAATTCGATCATAAAATCCAGGACCGCTTCGACGGTGGCGGCGGCGGGCTTGTGGTTGCGCGCAAATAGCTGCATGAAGCTCAGCTCCATCACATAGCCGACGCTACCGATCACCAGGTCGTTGACCTGGAAGAGTTTGCCCTGTTCGTGGCCAGCGACCCGGCTGGTTTCCTGGGTGATGCCGGAGACGCGGATGCTGTCGGCGCAAAAGAATAGCTCGTTTTCGTAGCGGCGGGCGGCGACAACGCTCATAGGCTGAAAAATTGAAGGTAGGGATTCGGACAATCGCTTGGAGACAAGCTTTCCTATCTTCTCTGCCAGTTTGGGCGGATGGGGGCTAGGGCCGCTTTTTCTTCAGGATTTGTTGCTTCGCCTTGAAAGACAGGCCATCGCTCGCCGGGCTGCGGCCCTAGGTTAATAGCCCTAGCTCAGCCAAGCGCGGATCGGTGAAATTGGCGATCGCCATCCTCGCCCCCAGCCCCAGCAGCCGCTCTGCCCCGTGGTTGCTCATCACCCCCACCGTGGGAATCCCCGCTGCAACCGCTGCTTGAATGCCCGAGGGGGAATCCTCAAACACCAGCGCTGCTGAGGGCTCCAGGCCCAGTTTGTCCAACGCCGTCTGGTAGGGCAGGGGATCCGGCTTGGCGCGGGGTAGGTCTTCGCCGAGGATGATGTGATCGAACCGCGCGCTCAGCCCCAGGCCCTGGAGCATGAACTCGGCATTCAGCCGGGGCGCATTGGTGACAACGGCGGTGCCGAGGCCCCGAGCTTGGATCCAGTCCAGCAGCGGCATCAAGCCCGCCACGGGCTGGAGCTGGCTGCGGGCTAGATCGCGGAAACGCTGTTCCTTGGCCTCGCTGAAGGCCAGCGCCTCCGCCTGGGAAAAGTGGGGCAGCAGGTCGTTGAGGATGGCTTGGTTGGTGCGACCGCAGATGCGATCGCGGAACATGGCCTCATCCACAACCAGGCCCTGCTCCCCCAACATCACTTGGAAAACGCCCAAGTGAATCGGGTCACTGTCGGCCATGGTGCCATCTAAATCGAACAGGACCGCTTGCAGCATGGCGGGAATTTATTTTTTGGGGGAGGGGCATTGGGGCAGCGATCGCCCCAGCCCTAGTACAGCTCATACTTCATCAGTTGGCAGGACAACCCACCGTTGTTCACCGGAATCCGCTGGGTGGATTTGAGGCGAATATTGCGGGCCAGATCCTTATTGCCGCTGAGCACAAAGGCCGTCCAGCCCTTAAAGCGCTGCTTCAGCACATTGCCCAGCAGCCGATAAAACTCCGCCAGCTCCTCCGGGCTGCCGCCGATGCGCTCGCCGTAGGGCGGATTGCAGATCAGCAGGCCGCTCTGGGCCGGGGCTTCTACTGCATCCAGGGCCTTGAGCTGAAATTCGACCTGCTGGGCGACGCCACAGTCGCGGGCATTGGCGCGGGCCTGCTCCAGGATATCGGCGTTGCCATCGCTGCCGCCGATGTAGGCGGGGGGCTGGTCGAGCTGACCGGCCTCGGCTTCGGCAATCAGGCGCTCCATCAGCTCGCGGTCAAAGTCCGGCCAGGTCTCGAAGCCAAAGCGATCGCGAAACAGCCCCGGTGCCATCTTCAGCGCCATCAGGCTCGCCTCCAAAGGCAATGTCCCAGAACCACAGAGGGGATCAAAAAAGGCTTGATCGGGGGTCCAGCCCGAGAGCTGGATCAGGGCTGCGGCCAGGGATTCCTTCAGGGGAGCATCACCCATGGCGGGACGGTAGCCCCGGCGGTGCAGGCTATCGCCGGAGCTGTCGAGGCTGACGGTACATTGCTGGTGGCGAATGTGGATGTTGATGCGCACATCGGGCTGGTCGATGTCTACGTTGGAGCGTTCGCCCCATTGCTCCTGCTGCTGATCGACAATGGCATTCTTGACCTGCAAGGCCGTGAAATGGCTGTGGTTGAGCTCGCTGTTCTTGCCCGTGGCCGTGACCGCGAGGGTGCAGCCGGGGTCCAGATAGCGCTGCCAGTCGATGCCCTTGATGCCCCGGTAGAGGTCATCGGCATTGCCGCAGGGAAAGACATCGAGCTGCTGGAGGATGCGGAAGGGCAGGCGCGCCCAGAGGTTGACGCGATAGAGCAGCTCGCGATCGCCCTCAAAGGCGACACCACAGAAGCCCGGTTGGACCTGCTCGGCTCCCAGGCTGGTTAACTCCTGGGCTGCAAGGCTTTCCAGGTCGCGGGCAACGGTGGCAAAATACTTGGCGATTGGCGAGCTGGCGGAATGCTGGGCCATATTGCCCTCAGGAACGGAATCTAGTTGATTGTCCCATGGCAGGCTGGGCTTGGCGGGGAGAAGGTTTCAAAACGCAACTCCCCAGGCGGAGCTGCCCGAATCCGACCCAGCGTTCCGCCTTAGAGATTTTCCCCTAAAGACTCTCTCAGAGCCCGTAGCGCTGGCGCAGGTCTTTGCGGCGGCGCTCTAGGTCGGCGATCGCCTCGGCAGTGCTCTGCTCCGCTTCTTCCGCTGGCGCAGGGGGAGTGGTTCCGGTGGGGGGTAAATTAAGTAATCTTTGTTTGAGTTGGTCTGCCAGCAGTTGACAGTCAGACCAGCGACGGGATGGAAAGGGGTTCATGCTGAAAATTCCCTGAGTTGAATGGGCCGCTACCCTGGGGATGACGGCAGAAGCATCGTTCTTAAGTCAGAATTTCATCCCTGCTTCACATAGATCCGGAAGGTGACAAGAAATATTACGCAGATTGCCGTAGTGAGTGGCTGGGGCTGGGGATGAAGCCCAAGCCAAATGGCGTAGTCAGCGGGCTGATCCTGGAATAAACATCAAGGCCCCCACTGTATCCACAGCGGGGGCCTTGGGGCGATCGCCCAGTCCCAAATTTCTCCAGGAGCCCAGCAATCAGCCGACGGTGAGCATCAGCTCAGTCCGGCGATTTAGAAGCTATAACCGACGCCGAGAATGAAATCGAACTCCGTATCGCCAACAAAGGACAAATTGGCAGACCCATTGGCCACCCATCGGTCAGTAATGCGATAGTCCGCGCCGCCATTGAGCAACAGCCCAAAGTTCTCATCCCCTTCGGTGTCAAAACGGACACCAGCACCCGCAAAGGGCAGCAGGCGATCTTCCCCTGCCGAGAGCGCAGAGAAGTCGTAGGTGACCGGAATCAAGAAGGTAAGGTCGTCGAAGTCTGTGATGGCAGCGGGGCGCAAGGATAGGTTGTTGGTCAATTTGGCTTTACCGTTGATGACGAAGCCCTCATCGCTGCCACCGATACCGATGTAGTTGTAATCGTTGGCGGACTGAGCCGAGGCAGAATTGGCGGCGGTGGCGATCGTCACCAGTGCCAAGCCAGCCATCAGAGCATTACGTAGATTGAACATGATGTTGTGATTTCCTCAAGTTTGACCACACTGGAATTAGTATGTGCCAAAGGCTCGCTGAATGAACCCATCGCTAGACAGAACTCTAAATTGGCACATACTATCTGTCCCCAATTAGAGCGCATTCCTCTCCCTTTTTTGCGCTTTCCTGCTGGCGCTTTCCTGCGAACGCCCCTCCCGCTCTGGTGACTTCCAGCCCAAAGGCCCAGTTCGGCTAGGAGCGCCGCACATTGAAGCAGCACCATTCATCTCGCTTCCATAGCGTGGCCACGATCCAGCCGTGCTGCTCCAGCAAAGCGGCAATCTCTGAGGCCTGAGTATTCAAGATGCCGCTCAAAATCGCCCAGGTTTTGGGATTGGCGACCTCTGTCATGGTCGGGATTAGCTGGGTGATGATTTCCGCCAAAATATTGCAGACGATGCCGTCAAATTCAATGCCCGCATCGGCCAGGGTTTTGATCTGCTCAATGCTGCCCATCTCAACGCTGATTTGGCGATCGCTGAGCTGGTTCAGATCGCGATTCTTGGCCGTGGCGATCACGGCTAGGCTGTCGGTATCGACGCCATAGACCCGATCGGCCCCCAGCTTAATCGCCCCGATCGACAAAATTCCCGAGCCACAGCCGATGTCAGCAATGATCGGCGGTGGAGCCTGGTCCCCATAGCCGCCAATGCGCATCTCCAGGGATTCCAGGCAGAGCTGGGTGGTTTGATGGGCTCCGGTGCCAAAGGCCGAGCCAGGATCGAGGGTGATCACCAGGCGATCGCTCGGGGGCGGTTCTAGCCAGGCGGGGCAGACGAGGAAGCGATCGCCAATCTCCTCCGGCTTCCAATGGGACTTCCAGCCCGTGGCCCAATCCTCCTCCTCCAGACGCTGCCAGCTCACCCGAGGCAGGGCCAAGGCCATGGTCAGGGCATCCTGCTTGCAGCCGATCGCCAAGGCCCCCAGATCCAGCAGATGGACCTCCCCCTCTGGGATATAGCTCTTGATGCGATAGTGTCTACCATCGTGGGTGCTGGCCGATCCCCGGCAGCCGAACTGCTCCAATCGCCAAAGAATAGATTCCTCCAAAGCAGACTCACAGTGGATTTCGATTTCCCACCAGCCATTGACCAAGGCAATACCTCGCTGAGTTGAGCGCGACAGGGATAAGCTTTTCCGGGCCTGGCTCCCCAAGCCCCAGGCCCCAGGAACAAGCTCCAGGGCACCAGTATTGGTTTCCAGTCTTGAGTTAATGGGTCGAGAGCACCACCGTGTAGGCATCTCGGATGCCATCGATCTTGACCACCTCCGTCAGCACGCCATCGGGCAGGGGATCATCCAGGCTGAGGATCATCACCGCTTCGCCCCGGACGATCTTGCGCCCCACCTGCATACTGGCGATATTGACATTAAACCCCCCCAGGAGTGAGCCAATTTTGCCAATCACGCCGGGGCGATCTTGGTGCAGGGTAAATAGCATGTGGTTGCTGGGGGGCACATTGATGGGGAAATCATCGACGTTGGTGATCAAAACCTCCTTTTCGCCCCGCAGCGTCCCGACGACGGAATGTTCACCCTTTTCGCCAATGGCAGATAGGTAAAGCGATCCCCCCGCATAGTCACGGTTGGACTGATCGCGGGTCTCGATCACCCGAATGCCCCGCTCCTGGGCCTCAATCGTGGCGTTGACATAATTAATGCGCTCCCGCAGGGCCTGAACCAGCAGGCCCTTGAGCGAGGCAATCACCAGGGGCTGGCTCTGTTCCTTGGCCAGGTCGCCCTGGAGGCGCACGGTGAGCTGCTGGATGCGGCCTCCAACGAGCTGGCTGAGCAGGTTGCCCAGCACCTCTGCCAGTTCCAGGTAGGGGCGCATTTTTTCGAGAATGTCGGGGTGCAGACCGGGAATGTTCACCGCTGAGCGGGCGGGCAGACCCAGCAAAACATCTCGAATTTGCTCCGCCACATCGACGGCGACATTGACCTGGGCCTCGGCGGTGGAAGCGCCCAGGTGGGGGGTCAAGACCAGGTTCTTGTCCACCTGGCGCAGAGGAGAGTCGGCGGCCAGGGGCTCGCTGTCGTAGACATCCAGCGCGGCTCCGGCAATGATGCCAGCATCGATCGCCTGGGCCAGGGCCGCCTCATCGATCACTCCACCCCGCGCACAGTTGATGATCCGGGCGGTGGGCTTCATCTTGGCCAGGGTTTCGCCATTGACCATGTTGGCCGTTTCCTTGGTCTTGGGCACATGGAGGGTAATGTAGTCCGCCTCTTGGAAGAGAATATTCAAATCCACGAGGCGCACGCTGAGCTGCTCGGCCCGCTCGGCGGAAATGAACGGATCGTAGGCCATCAGCTTCATGCCCATGGCCTTGGCGACGGTGGCTACATGGGCTCCGATCTTGCCCAGGCCGACGATGCCGAGGGTTTTCTTGTAAACCTCTGTGCCCACATAGGCCTTGCGGTTCCAGCCCCCCTCCTTCATGGAGGCGTGGGCCAGGGGAATGTGGCGGGACATGGACATCATCATCGCCAGGGCATGTTCGGCGGCGGCGATGGTGTTGCCTTCGGGGGAGTTGACCACGACAATGCCCCGGCGGGTGGCGGCGGGAATATTGACGTTGTCTACGCCAACGCCAGCGCGGCCAATGATCTTGAGCTTGGTGCTGGCTGCGATCACCGCTTCGCTCACTTGGGTGCCCGAGCGGATCATCAAGGCATCGTAGTCCGGAATGAGGTCGATCAGCTCCGCTTCGGAGAGGCCGGTTTTGATGTCAACTTGGGAGACTTGGGAGAGAATGTCGATTCCCACTTGGTCGATCGGGTCAGAGACGAGAACCTTGGGCATGGCGCGTTCGGGGGGCAGTTCAATTGCAGGGCATGAGAGGATAATTTTAGGACAAAGGGGCTGTGAGTCCCGGTGTCCTTGAGTAAGATCGGGGCTGATGTAACAACTCGTTGTAGGGTGTCATGAATTATTTGGTGGCTGTAATGGGCGATCGCATCCAAGCCGAGGCTGCCTATGTCGCCCTGGAAAAGGCCGATCTGCCCACGACCCAAATCACGATCATTGGCCGGGGCTATAAGGATCTGGCGGCGCTGCCCTTTGATGACCCCAGCGAGCAGGCTCGCCGCCGCATGAAGCTGATGGCGGCCTGGCTGATTCCCTTTGGGTTTGTGGGGGGGGGTGGCCTTTAGCCTGGCGACGAGCTCCAAACCTTTTCCTGGGCCGGGCAGATTGGCAATCATCTGGTGGGGGGGCTGATGGGGGCGATGGGGGCCGCCATGGGCAGCATCGGCGTCAGCGGCGGACCGGGGATTGCCCTGGGCAAGGGGGATGCGCAGTCCTATGGCGATCGCCTCGCAGCGGGTAAGTACCTGGTGGTGATCGAAGGCAACGATGGGGTGATGCGCCGGGCCAGTCCGGTGCTGAAGCAGCAAAATCCGGAGCTGCTCCAGGATATTGGCGATCGCAATGCCACGGGGTGAACCTGTTAGGGGGCTGGTTAGGGGGCTGAGCGAACAGCCACCCACCCCTAGCCCTTCACACAAACCACCTGCCGCAGCGTCGCCACCACAGACACCAGATCCGCCTGATTCGCCATCACCTGCTCAATCGGCTTATAGGCCGATGGAATCTCATCCAGCAGGCCCTTATCCTTGCGACATTCAATCCCCGCCGTCTGCTCAATCAGATCATCGAGGGAGTAGCTGCGCTTGGCCTTGGCGCGGGACATCAACCGCCCAGCCCCGTGGCTACAGGAACAAAAACTGGCCGCATTGCCCTTGCCCTGAACGATGTAGGACTTGGCTCCCATGGAGCCGGGGATGATGCCGTAATCGGTTTCGCGGGCGCGCAGGGCTCCCTTGCGGGTCACATAGACTTCTTCGCCGTAGTGCAGCTCCTTTTCGGCATAGTTGTGATGACAATTGACCGCCAGCAGCGGCTTAGTGGGCTTGCCCCCCGCCAGGTGCTGTTCGACGATGCGCTTGAAGCGAGCCATCATCACATCGCGGTTGAACTGGGCATAGTCCTGGCACCATTGCAGATCCCGCCAATAGGCTGCGAATTCCGCCGTGCCCTGGACAAAGTAGGCCAGTTCTAGATCCGGCAGCTTTGCTTCTGAGAGCCTGGCCAGGTGCTTGGCGGTGGCCATGTGGCATTGGGCCAGCTGGTTGCCAATGTTGCGGGAGCCGGAATGGAGCATCAGCCAGACCTGGTCTTGCTCATCGAGGCAAAGCTCAATGAAATGGTTGCCGCCACCGAGGGAGCCCAACTGTTTTTCAGCCTTGCTTTGTCGATCCTGAACGCCGCTGTGGAGGTGGTTGAACTTGCGCCAGCCCGGCCAGTTTTGGACTGTTTTTTCGATGGTTTTGTTTTCTTCAAAGCCCGTGGGAATGGCGGCTTCAATCTCCTTGCGGATGCGCTTGAGCTTGCCATCGAGCTGCTTGCCCCGGAAGGGCAGTTGTACAGCACACATGCCACAGCCGATGTCTACGCCCACCGCAGCGGGCACGATCGCCTCCTTCGTCGCCACCACAGATCCCACCAGGGCTCCCTTGCCCAAATGGACATCGGGCATGAGGGAGACATGCTTGAACACAAAGGGCAGGGCGGCGACGTTTTGGGCCATTTTGATCTCATCGGCGCTGAGATCGTGGTTGGCCCAGGAGAGCACGGGCTTTTGGGTTTTGAAGGGAACGGGCTGGTGGGCCATGGCGCTGGGTGGGGCGAGGGGAACGCGACTTGTGTGATCCGTTTGTATTATTTTGTAGTATTAGCTGGGCAATGGCAAGGGGTAGTCTGGCTCGTGTTATCGGAGAGGGCTAAGAAACCTGACGAAGGGCGGCGATCGCGCAATAAAGCGCCTAGACTGCGAGCAGCCCTGGCACCATCGCCCCAGCCCCGCGACTGTTCTTTGCGATCTTTCCCCATCGATATCCCATGGCCCCCAATCCCCACCTCGCCCCGTTTTTGATCCAGCCCGCAGCTCAGTCTCCCTCAAGGACCACAAAACCGCAGAAACCGGCAGCTTTGAAGACAAGGCTGAAGCCAAGGCTGCCCTCAAAAAGGGCGTGGAGCGCCTGGCAAAATACCAAGATATTCTCTATGCCTCCAACACCCATGCGGTTCTGCTGGTGTTCCAAGCCATGGATGCAGCGGGCAAGGACAGCACAATCAAACATGTGATGTCGGGCATCAATCCCCAGGGCTGCCAGGTCTTTAGCTTCAAAACGCCCTCCGAGGAAGAACGGGACCACACCTATCTCTGGCGCAACATGAAAGCCTTACCCGAGCGGGGCCGCATCGGTATCTTCAATCGCTCCTACTATGAAGAAGTCTTGGTCGTGCGTGTTCATCCCGAGTTTTTGGCGGCCCAGCAGCTACCCGAAGTCTTAAAGACAGATAAGGACATCTGGAAGCGACGATTTAGAGAAATCAATAACTTTGAAGAATATCTAACGAACAATGGTGTCACGATTCTTAAGTTCTTTTTGAATGTCTCCAAGGCCGAGCAAAAGCGGCGTTTTCTGGAGCGCATCGATCGCCCCGAAAAAAACTGGAAGTTTTCCAGCGCCGACCTCCAGGAGCGCGCCCTGTGGGCGGACTACCAGCGGGCCTATGAAGACATGCTAAGCAACACCAGCACCACAGCTGCCCCCTGGTACGTGATCCCAGCGGATGACAAAAAATTTATGCGCTGGGCGGTGGCAGAGATTGTGGGCGATCGCCTCAAGGCCCTCAAGCTCAAATATCCCGAGATCAGCCCAGCCCAGCACCAAGCGCTCCAAGCAGCCAAAGCGACCCTCCAAGCTGAGTCGTAGCGGGTTTGTTGGCCCTACTGCCGATATTGCTCCAGCAGCCTGGGCAAGTGATCAAACCCATCCACCCCAATCAGGCCGATCGTGTCGCTGCGCCGAGCCTGGAGCGCCTGGTCAAACTCCTCGGCACTGCGTTTGCCCTGGATGATGCTGACAATGCCTGCGGCCTGACGCCACTCCGTTGCCCCGCGCTGTTCTAACAAATACATGGCCAGGCAGCCATGGTAGAGGGCTTCGGTTTCTTCATTTTGCTGATAGAGCGCCTCTGCCAAGTAGAGATGGCTGAAGCCATGTAGCTCAGCATTGCCCGTTTGCACCGACAGCTTGATCGATAGTTCCAGAGCTTCCTGGGCGGCGCGGTTGCGACCCAGCAGCAGGTAGGCGATGCCCAGGCCGTTGGCGCAGAGGGTTTGGCTGGGGCGATCGCCCCCTTCTCCGCCCGCTGCAACCCCTGCCTTAGCTGCTCCACCGTAAAGGCCAGGCGATCCAGATCGGGCCGCTCCTGGGCCTGGCAGCGTCGCACCTCGCTGTAGGCCACATTCACCAGGGCCTGGGATTCACCCGCTGTGTCCCCCACCTGTCGCGCCAAAATTAAAGCCCGCTGGCCCTGGCGATCGCCCCTTCAAAGGCCTGCTGCTTGAGCTGCATCCGGCTCAAATGATTCAGATTGGCCACCACACAGCGCTGGTCCGCCGCTTCCTGGGCGAGGGCGAGGGCTTCCTCGTGGAGCACCAAGCTGCGATCGATCTGGCCCAGCCAGCCCTGGGAATAGGCCAGCAGGGTCAAAATCCGGGCCTTTTCCTGGGTCTTTTCCAACGCCCGCAGGGGCTGGTCCAAATAGTCCATCGTCTCCCGGAAGCCCTCCCCCGAGAACGAGGCCACCATGCCGCCATAGAGCGGAAAGTTATCCCGCTGGGCAAAGGCCCGCAGAATTTGTAAGGCTAGCTGGAAGCTGGCGCGGGCCAGGGTCTGGGCAGCCTGGGTCGAGAGCTGCCCATTGGCTCGGAAGCCACCGCTCAGCTCCGACCAGAGCAGGGCAAAGGTCAAAAAGGTCATGGCCGCCATGTTTTGGCCCCCCGTGCGGCTGTAGGGCTGTTTATCAAACCAGGCAATCAGCCCCCCCTGCATCCCCCGCAGCAAAATCGCCAGCTCGATCCAGTCCGGCAGATTGACTTCGGCCAGGGCTTCGGCCAGCTCCTGGGCGGAGCGGTTTTCCGTTTGGCCCCGGAACAACTGCTGGGCCAGGGCACTATCGCTGTGCTGGGACCAATATTGCCAGGGACTGACCTGCTGGCGGCTAGATTCGAAGCCCACGGCCCGCTGGGGCGCATCGTACATCCAGCCGATCAGATGGCCCTCCATGCGCTCAAAGGCCCGCAGCCCCTGCTGGAGCCCCTGGGCCAGGGGCTGCAAGGCCGCCTCGGCCTGGCTCAAGTCCTGGGCCAGCAGCTCGATTTGCTTGCGGTTGAAGACGTAGGTTTGGTTGGGATCCAGAATTTGGAACAGCACCGAGAGCCGATCTTCGGGTGCGGCGGCCTGGAGATCGGCGATCGCCGCTGCCGAGGCGCTCTTGGCCTGGTTTTCCGTTTGCCAACGCCCCCAGGCTTCCGCCAACACCTTCAAGGCCCGCGACTGGCGCAGGGCCTTGGCCTGCTCCATCTCTGTGCCCCGCTCCGCTCCGGGGCCAGGGTCGAGCTGGGCTTGGACAGTGGCCTGGCGCTCCAGCAAACAGCGCTCAAAGATCTCTCCCATGCCCTGGGCCAAGGCCTCGCTCAACAGCCGATAGACCTGTTCCTTGGAAGCAATTTTGCCCTTCATTGTGCCGGTGATGATCTCATCAATGAAGGCCAGGTAGCGATCGGACCAGGATGAACCCAGGGGTGAATTGGAGGTCAAGGCAAACATCGGGTAAAGGGACAGGCTCTGGAGGAGCGGGACGATGGGCGGCAAAGGCCCACAGCTCAGACAGGTTAAGGCACTTCCAGCCAAATTTACAGCTATCTTTGCAGCAAAACGTTGGGGAAAGTGAGTGCTCGGCCTGGGCGGGGCCAGGGGGAGCGGTTTGGGAATGGGGCCTGGAACGACATTAGAAGCCAAGGCCTATAGCCACAACAAGTC
>JAAUQQ010000082.1 GCA_012032745.1 Synechococcales cyanobacterium RM1_1_8 | reverse complement strand
GATGCTCATGGCCGAGACGCCGCCCGGTCCGGAAGATCGTGAACTCCGCCCCCAGCGGATTCAAGAGATGGTCGGGCAGCGCAAAGTCTTCGAGCGCATCATGATAGCGGTGGATGCCGCGAGAAAGCTCAAGCTGACGCTCGGCCATATCTTGTTCGACGCCGCCGGGCCTGGGCAAAACCACCATGGCCCTGGTCCTGGCTGAAGAAATGGGCGTGGCCTGCAAGGTCACCTCGGCCCCAGCCCTGGAACGCCCTCGGGACATCGTCGGCCTGTTGGTCAACCTCCAGCCCGGCGATCTGCTGTTCATTGATGAAATCCACCGGCTTTCCAAGGTCACCGAAGAGATTCTCTATCCTGCCATGGAGGATTTTCGCCTCGACATCACCATCGGCAAGGGCCAGGCCGCACGCACCCGCAGCATTCCGCTCAAGCCTTTTACCCTGGTGGGGGCGACGACCCAGGTGGGGGCTTTGACCTCGCCGCTGCGCGATCGCTTTGGCCTAGTGCAGCGGCTGCGCTTCTATGAGGTGGATGAGCTGACGGCGATCGTCCAGCGCACCGCCAAAATCCTCGACACCGCCGTGGATGAAGGGGGCGCAGCGGAAATTGCCCGCCGCTCCCGAGGCACCCCCCGCATTGCCAACCGCCTGCTGAAACGGGTGCGGGACTATGTCGCGGTCAAGAAACAAGGCTGCATTACCCAAGCCGTGGCGGGAGAAGCTTTGGAGCTTTACAACGTTGATCCCTGCGGCCTCGATTGGACCGATCGCCGTCTTCTCAGCCAGATGATTGAAAACTTCAACGGTGGCCCCGTGGGCCTCGATACGATCGCCGCCGCCAGTGGCGAAGATGCCCAAACCATCGAAGAGGTCTACGAGCCCTACCTGCTCCAGATCGGCTACTTGCAGCGCACCCCCCGAGGCCGCATCGCCACCCCCGCTGCCTGGAAACACCTGGGCTATGAGCCGCCGGAGGCGATGCAGCAGCTCTCGTTCTAGGGGGGGTAGAGGTGCCGATCTAGAGGGGCGATCGCCCCGCTCCCCCTAGGCCGCCAGCTCGTTCAGGGGCTGCTGATTCAGGGGCTGATTTAAGGGCTGATTCAGGGGCTGATTTAAGGGCTCCGTTGCTTGGCCCTGGGTTGGCTCCGATTCATCTTCGGGCACCATCGAATCGATCAGCTCCGGCAGATCAATCGGGCTCAGCTCACCGGTTTTGCGGGCTTGGCGGGTCTCTTTCAAAATTTGTTGATAGACATCGCGGGTCAGCCCTGCCGAGGGGTTGCGCTGGGTCTGTTTGACGGCGCTAAAGGACCAACGCACCGCATTTTCAATGTGACTTTGGTAGTCGTTCTTGGCTCGCTTAATTTGGGCTTTGATCCCCTGAATGGAGCAGGCGTAGAGCGGTGGCACTCGATTGAGGGCGTAGGCCATCAGCGAAACGACCTCACGCTTGAGATGGTCATCGGGCTCCGCATTGAGACGGGTGATAATCTCATGCTCAATGAGCAGCTCCATGACGTTGACGTACATCTTCATCGATTGCTGTCCCTGACTCAGGTCAATTAGAGAGGATTGGAGGAAATGGCCTCGGGGGCTCCCAGGTCTGGGCTTCGCTGCCAAGCTGCAATCCTCTGGCGAGCTGGCCCGTGAAGACCGGGCAGGTCAGTCGAAAATACGATTAAATTTAGATTCCGCCCATGGACTCAGCCCAGGATGTCGCTGGGGTGAGCTGCGATCGCGGTCAAACTCAACCGAGGCGTTGACGATGCCTTGGAGCAATGCAGCTTTAGTATGCCCGCGATCGCCAACAGAGCATCAGCCCCAAAAGCAACCCAGAAAGCAACCCAGAAGACAGTCCAGAAAGCAACCCAGTCTGGCCGCCGTCCCGCACAAAATCCCAGGCCCAGCGGGTACATTGGGAACAGAATCCAGCTTGGAGCGCGTCCTAAGCTTCCAGCAAGCCCCAGATTCAAAACTCCAGATTCAAAACTCCAGATTCAAAACTCCAGATTCAAAACTCCAGATTCTGATCGCCCTAATCGCAAGATGCTTGACCTAACCATGCGTTGCTTTTTCCCACGGACTAATTCGGCATCGAATCGCCGTTCCAGAGCGGTCTCCCAGACGGGGGTGGGACAGACCCGCCTGGGCCTCGCCAGCCTGGGCTTAGCGAGCCTGGGCCTGGGCCTGGTCGCTGCCCCCGCCCTGGCGGAACTCACCCTGGAGGAGGCGATGCAGGTGCCGGGGGAGGTGCAGCGTCCCTTGGCTGCTCCTGCGGCTGCCCCCGCGATCGCCCCCATGACCTCCACTGATGGGGCTCGCGCCGAGCTGGCCAGCCCCGCCAGCGCCACCCCCAACCCTGGCTCCATTGCCCCAGCTCCCCCCAGCCGCAACCGCCAGGCCAGCGCCAGCGATGTCAATTTGCTACCGCTGCTCGCGCCGCCCCCGGCCCCGGAGCTGCTCGATCAGCTCCCCTTAGATGCTAAGTCGCGGGTCTCGAACCGCCGTCTGGTGATCCGCCTGGCCGATCGCCGCGTCTATGTCTATGAAGGCCAGCATTTGTTTGTCAGTTATCCGATCGCCATTGGCCGCGAAGGCTGGGAGACGCCTAAGGGCGAGTTCAAGGTTTTTCAGCGCATTCAAGATCCCAGTTGGCAGCATCCTTGGACGGGGGAGATTGTGCCGCCGGGGCCGGATAATCCCCTGGGCCGTCGCTGGATTGGGTTTTGGAGCGATGGGGTGAATGCGATCGGCTTCCATGGCACGCCGAATGAGTCATTGGTGGGTCAGGCGGTTTCCCATGGCTGTATCCGTATGAAGAACAAGGATGTGGAGAATTTGTTTGCCATGGTAGGAGATGGGACGACGGTGACGGTGGAGTGACGGGTGGCGCGATCGCCTAGGCGATCGCCCCCCAAAATGCCTCCACCCGCGCCCCGACGCGATCGACCAAGTCCTCAGCATCGGCATCGAACCACTCAATCTCGGGCAGGGCTCGAAACCAGGTGCGTTGGCGTTTGGCAAACTGGCGGCTGTGCAACACCGTCAACCGCTTTGCCTCGGTCAGGTCGATCTCGCCACGCAGGTGCTGGCGCATTTCTGCATAACCCAGGGTGCTGAGCAGCGGCAGGCTATCTCCATAGCGCTGGACCAGGCCCGCCACCTCTTCCACAAACCCCGCCGCCACCATCTGGTCGGTGCGCTGGGCGATGCGCTGGCGCAGTCGGTCTTCTCCGGCGGCATCCCCAGTCTTGAGCGCGTTCCCAGTATCCATCCCAGTATCCATCCCAGTATCAATCCCAATTTGCAAAATCGGATAATCGGGCGGCTCCTCTCCCTGCTGGGCTGAGATCGGCTGTCCCGTTGCATAGAACACCTCCAAGGCCCGCTGGGTGCGCAGGGCATCGTTGGGATGAATCCGGGCCTGGGCGGTCCGATCTACGGCTCCCAGCAGGCTGTAGTTGTGGGTCTGGCCCAGGCGGGCGAGCTGCGATCGCAGCTCAGCCTGGGGCGGCACCCGAGGAATCCGCAGGCCCCGCGTGATCGATTTGATGTACAGCCCCGTGCCGCCAACCAAGAGGGGACAGGCGATCGCCGGTCTCTCGCCCTGAGCTGGGCCTGGGGGTTGGGATTGGGGCTGGGCTGAATCGGCGGATTCGCCCTGGTGCCGAGCCTGAACCTGATACTGAACCTGGCCTGCCGCCTGATACTGCTCAATCAAAACCCGAGCCCGCTGCTGATAGTCCCCCAAGGTCAGCGTTTCCCTCGGATCACAGAGGTCGATCAGCCCGTGGGGCACCTGGGCCTGCTCCTGGGGGCTGGGCTTGGCCGTACCAATGTCAAATCCGCGATAGACCTGACGGGAATCGGCGCTCAAAATCACAGACCCAAAGCGCTGGGCCAGAGCCAAGGCCAGCCCCGACTTTCCTGCTGCGGTTGGCCCACAAATCACAATCAGCGCCTGGGTTTTAGCGACTGTCATTCCCCCAAAATCTCCCTCAAACGCCTAGCGCAAGGCTAGAATAGAACAAACGTGCTGGATAAACACCCCTGCATCCCTCATTCAAACCCGGCCAGGGATCGGCCTAAAATCCCTTGCAACCCTTTCATGCTAGAATCCACAAGGTATTTTGGGGTTCACCACTCAACCACCACGTTATCGCGGATATTCGGAGCACTTCTCCATGGCGAATGAATACGGTGCCAATCAAATCCAGGTGCTTGAGGGCCTGGAGCCGGTCCGCAAGCGGCCGGGAATGTACATTGGCAGCACTGGCCCCAAAGGCCTACACCACTTGGTCTATGAAGTGGTGGACAACTCCGTCGATGAAGCCTTGGCGGGCCACTGTAGCCAAATCGATGTGATCTTACATGGGGATGGCTCCGTTTCCGTGCGGGACGATGGCCGGGGCATTCCCACGGACAAACATGCCAAAACGGGTAAATCTGCCCTGGAGACGGTGATGACGGTGCTCCACGCCGGGGGCAAGTTCGGTGGCGATAGCGGCTACAAGGTTTCCGGCGGTCTCCATGGGGTGGGCATTTCTGTGGTCAATGCCCTGTCCCAATGGGTCGAAGTGGAGGTGTACCGCGATCAGAAGGTCCACAAGTTGCGGTTTGAACGGGGGAAGGCGATCGGCGAGCTGGCCTCCTCGCCCTCATCCCACAAGGGCACCGGCACCTATGTGCGCTTCATGCCCGATAGCCTGATCTTTACTGAGACTACGGTCTTCGACTACAAAATTTTGTCGGGCCGCCTCAAAGAGCTGGCTTACCTGAACGGGGGCACCAAGATTGTCTTCAGCGACCAGCGCCTGGAGCAGCTCGGCTCCAGCGAACCCCATGTGGAAACCTACTTCTATGAGGGAGGGATCCGCGAGTATGTCGAATACATGAATGTGGACAAGCAGCCCATCCATGAAGAGATTATCTACGTCCAGGGCGAGAAGAAAGGGGTCACTGTGGAAGTGGCGCTGCAATGGTGCGTGGACGCCTATTCCGACAATTTGCTGGGCTTTGCCAACAACATTCGCACCATCGATGGTGGCACCCACCTGGAGGGTCTGAAAACGGTCCTGACGCGCACCTTTAACACGGTGGGCCGCAAGCGCAAGAAGCTGAAGGAAAACGATGCCAACCTCAGCGGCGAAAACATCCGCGAGGGGCTGACGGCGGTGATTTCGGTCAAGGTGCCGGAGCCGGAGTTCGAGGGCCAGACCAAGACCAAGCTGGGCAACTCCGAGGTGCGCGGCATTGTCGATACCTTGGTGGGGGAAGTCTTGCTGGAGTATTTGGACTTCCGCCCCGCCGTGGTGGATGCCATCCTCGAAAAGGCGATTCAATCGTTCAATGCTGCGGAGGCGGCCCGCCGCGCCCGCGAACTGGTGCGGCGTAAGTCCGTGCTGGAATCTTCGACCCTGCCGGGCAAGCTGGCGGATTGCAGCTCCCGCGACCCCAGCGAATCGGAGATCTACATTGTCGAGGGGGATTCGGCTGGGGGCAGCGCCAAGCAAGGGCGCGATCGCCGCTTCCAGGCCATCCTGCCCCTGCGGGGCAAGATCCTCAACATCGAAAAAACCGATGATTCCAAAATCTACAAAAACAATGAAATTCAATCCCTAATCACGGCCCTGGGCTTGGGCATCAAGGGGGAAGAATTCAACATGGAGAATTTGCGCTACCACCGCATTTGCTTGATGACCGATGCGGACGTGGACGGTGCCCACATCCGCACCCTGCTGCTGACCTTTTTCTACCGCTACCAGCGGGAGCTGGTGGACCAGGGCTATATCTACATCGCCTGCCCGCCGCTGTACAAGCTGGAGCGGGGCCGCAATCACTACTACTGCTACAACGAGCGAGAGCTGGCCGATCGCATCGCCACACTGCCGGAAAATGCCAACTACAGCATCCAGCGCTTTAAGGGTCTGGGCGAGATGATGCCTCAGCAACTCTGGGATACGACCATGAACCCAGAAACCCGCATTATGAAGCGGGTGGAGATTGAGGATGCTGCGGAAGCCGATCGCATTTTCACGGTGTTGATGGGCGATCGCGTCGCCCCCCGGCGGGAGTTCATCGAAGCCTATGGCTCCAAGCTGAACCTGGCCGAGCTGGATATTTAAGGGCGCTGGAACCGTGGGCTGGCCCAGGAACTTACGCCACCGAGTACTAGAACAACCGCCGGGCTGCGGGATCTTCCACCAGGGGAGCCAGCCGGGCCGGATCCGCCGGGATGGCTTCCAGGTTTGGAGTGGCTGCGGCTGGATCGGCTGCGGCTGGTAACGCAGCCCCATTCCCAGGCTGAAGCTGCCAGGCTGGCGCAAGCGCTGCATCGCCCTGGGCAAGCCGATTCACCGAGGCCAAGAAACTCGGCTGGAGCTGGAAAGACCTGAGGAATCCCTCAGTGCTGCCCACCAGGGAGCGGTCTAAGTTCTGGGGCACAGCGGCGAGAATATGGTACAGGCGGGAGCCGACCAGAAAGCTGCGGCTGCGGATGATGAAGGGCTGGCCTTGCAGGCGGCTGACCATGGCAAATTGCTTGCCGGGGTTACCGCTCAAGCGCAGTTGAATGTCCTCGGAGAGCTGGCCCTTGAAGCTGCGCAGAAAGCTTTCCCGCGCTAGCTCTAGCACCTTGTTTTGGTCGGTTTCACTCAGGTTGGAGTTAACGCTGAGGTCAGACCAAGCCACCATGTAGAAGGCGTTGTGCTGCGCCTGGCTGGCGAGCAGCAGGGTTTGTTCGGTGGTGTTGCCGAGGATTTTGGGGCTGTTGACGCGGCGATCGACCGTGCCAGGCAGCAGGATATTGAAGCCGCCATCATCGACCTGGTGGGCGCTCCATACGGATTGACCGGCTTGGGTTTTGGCGGCGGCGGGGCCTGGGGTGACCAGGGGAATGCTGCTGCCTAGGAACAGGGATAGGACAATGAGAGGGGCGGCTAGGGCTGGGATACGCATGGTGACCTCTGCTAGGGAATGGACGAAGGGAGGTGGTAAGGCTTTGGGCCTATGGTTTCTCGGGGGCGGCGAAATGGCGATGGGTCATCGAACCGTTCCTGGGGTTGAGGGTTTGCCTTGGGGTGGAGCAACCCTGGGTAGAGCGGGGCGTAGGGAGGCTTGCTGCGTGAATTTGCTTGGGGCGGGGCTGCACTGTTTTCCGACTCGCTTTCCTGCCCGTGTTCCTGCCCTTGTTCCTGCCCAAAAACGGCTCACCTGATTATGCTGAAGGGGCAGGTCTGGATCTGAATTCAACTTTGAGCTCGATTTCAGATCAGTATTGGCGTAGAGATGGCCCGAAACCCCATGGCGATTGTTGCTGACTATACGTTTCGCTGGATTGAGAAGATCGCTGAGGTGCCCAAGGCTGACTGGGATGCTCTGGCCCAGCCGTTGAAAACGCCGTTCTTTGAGTGGGATTGGTTGCACAATTTGGAGCAGTCGGGCAGTGTGCGCCCTGAAACGGGCTGGCAGCCTCTGCACCTAACGGTTTGGCAGGGGGAGCGGTTTGTGGCCGCTGCGCCGCTCTATCTCAAGGGGCATAGCTATGGCGAGTTTGTGTTCGATCACCAGTGGGCGGAGCTGGCCGATCGCTTTGGTTTGAGTTATTACCCCAAGCTGCTGGGCATGTCGCCGTTTACCCCAGCGGTGGGCTATCGCTTTTTGATCGATCCCGGTGAAGATCAACAGGAGATGACCCAGGCGATGGTCTCGGTGATCGATCAGTTTTGCGATCGCAACAATATCCTGGGCTGCAACTTTCTCTATGTCGATCCAGACTGGCGGCCCCTGCTGGAACGCTGTGGCTTCACGCCCTGGATGCACCACAATTCGGTCTGGCATAACCGCGATTTTGCCACCTATGACGATTACCTCAAGCTGTTCAATGCCAACCAGCGGCGCAACATCAAGCGGGAGATGCAGGCGATTACGAAAGCCGGGCTAGAGATGCGCACGTTCAGCGGCGATCAGATTACGCCGGAGCTGCTGAAGCTGATGTACGGTTTCTACAGTCACCATTGCGATAAGTTTGGCTATTGGGGCAGTAAGTATTTGACGCCAGAGTTTTTTACACAACTGTATGAGACCTCCCGCCATCGCCTGGTGCTGGCGGCGGCGGTGCCCCCAGGCGATCAGGGTGGCGATCCCTTGGGCATGTCCTTTTGTGTGTATAAGGGCGATCGCCTCTACGGTCGCTACTGGGGCAGTTACCAAGACATTGACTGCTTGCATTTCAATGCCTGTTACTACACCCCAATTCAATGGGGCATTGAAAACGGTATCCAGGTTTTCGATCCCGGTGCAGGGGGAGCCCACAAGAAACGGCGGGGCTTTCCAGCGACGGCCCACTACAGTTTGCACCGCTTCTATCACCCTCGGTTTGGCAAGGTATTGAGGGACTATTTACAGCAGGTCAATACCATGGAATTGCGTGAGATTGAAGCCATTAATAATGATTTGCCCTTCAATCAAACGGAGGTGAAATTGACCGTTGAAGAATTTATTTAACCCACCACCCAAACCGTGGGGTGCCGTTTCTGCGCAGCAAAATGCACCACCGCCCCAGCCCAGGCCCGCCAATGCCAATGCCAAGGGTGCGCTGCCCTACGGGAGAACGGCACACCCTATGCGATCTTTAGGAGATCGCCCACACCCCGCCAAAAATCAGCCCCAGCAAGGCCCCGGCGGGCACCAACTGCCAGGTGGGCAGCTTGTAGCGAATCAGGGCGACCAAGGCCAGCAGCAGCAGCAGGGCTGCGAAGCCCGTTTGGGGCCAGCTCTCGGTCCAGAGTGTGAGGCGGGGCAGGGCTGGATCCCAGGTAGGTTGAAGCCCCAGGGCAGACCCCAGCAACGGCATGGAGGCCGCCACGATCGCCCCCAGTACCGCCGCCGTCACCCCCTGCAAAAAAGCCCGCACCCAGGGGCTGCGGCGCAGGCGCTGCAAGAGCGGCGCGGCCAGCATAATGAAGGCAAAGGAGGGGGCGAAAATAGCGATCGCGCTCACCAAGGCCCCCAGCACCCCCGCGACCTTGTAGCCAACAAAAGCCGCCGTCAGCACCACCGGCCCCGGTGAGAGCTGGCCAATGGCCACGCCATTGATAAATTCCTGGGTGGTGAGCCAGTGCAGTTGCTCCACCACCTCGGCCTCCAGCAGGGGAATGATCACCAGGCCGCCGCCAAAAATAAAACTGCCGACCTTGAGGAAAAACAGCGTCAGGGGCAAAAAGAATTCGCCGATGCGCTCCACCCCCAGAAACGATGAGAGAGCTAGGGTCTCAGCCGGTTGGCTGACCAACAGCAGCGGCAGGGCCGGGGCCACCAGCGGCGGCAGGAAGCCCTGGGACAAACTTGGGGAACCGGGCGGGGATGGGCGATAGAGGACGAGGCCAATGGCACCAGCGATCAAGAACTGGACAACGATCGGCAGGGGCGTCAGCAGAGTGGCGCAGAAGCTGGCCAGGGCGATCGCCCCCTTGGCCCAGCCGGTCATGGTTTTTTTCCCTAGCTTCCAGCAAAAGGCCAGGATAATCGCCACGACCACGGGAGAGACCCCCAGGAAAACCCCATCGAGCTGGGGCAGGCCCTGGAACCGGAAGTAGCCCCAGGCCAGGGCGACAACAATCAGCCAGGCCGGTGCAATGAAGCAGATGCCCGCCACCAGTGCCCCTAGCTGTCCCGCCCGCAGGTAGCCGCTATAGATGCCCATCTGGGTCGAGGCAGGCCCCGGCAGCATCTCGCAAATGGCCATGCCCTCGGCAAAGGCTTCGGCACTGATCCAGCCCCGTCGCACAACAAATTCATCGCTCATCATGGCGATGTGCGCCTGGGGGCCGCCAAAGCCAATGCTGCCCAGTTTGAGAAAAATGGGGATGAGCTGGCGGAGGCGATCGCCAAAGGACGAAGTGGATTCCATGGCAGTGGGTATGGAGGGTGGGCGAGTCAAGGTAGGCCAGTCGTTTTGGGCCAGTCGTTTTGGGTGAGCCAATTGTATTGAGGCCAGGTTAGGATAACGTTAACGCTTCTCCAGGCTGCCCCTTGAGCCAGCCAGTTGTAAGCTGGTGATCCCCTAGGCTATGGGAATGGACTTAATTCTCTGCCACACCACCGCTGACTTCGACACCCTGGGGGCTGCCCTGGGGATGACCCTGCTCTATCCCGGCGCTCGTCTTGTGCTGGCCGGGGCGGAATCTCCCAGTTTGAGGCGGTTTTTGGCGTTGCACCGCGAGCTCTATGGGTTGATCGAGGGCGGGGCGGTGGACCCCAGGGAGATTGAGCGGCTGATTTTGGTCGATGCCCGATGTCGCGATCGCTTCGGCCTAGCGGCGGACTGGCTAGACCTGCCCCAGCTCAAAGCCATCCTGATCTATGACCACCACCTGGAAGGCACCTGCGACATTCCGGCCCAGAGGCTTCAGGTCGAGCCCGTGGGTGCAACAACAACCCTGGTGGTGGAGCAACTCCAATCCTGCCGGATAGAAGCCCTAGAGATTAAAACCCCAGATTCAGGTATCGCCACAGCCATGGCCCTGGGCATCCACCGAGCGACCGGCTCCCTCACCTCCGACCAGGCTACGCCCCGCGATGCCCAAGCCCTGGCCTGGTTAATGGCCCAGGGCGTTAATCCAGCAGCACTGCGCAGCGCCCTGGCGCTGGATTCTGGGGCCTTGGATTCTGGGGTCTTGGATTCTGGGGTCTTGGATTCTGGGGCAGTAGCCCGCGATCTGATGTCTTCCCCCGTGCGCACCATTCGTCCCGACACAACCATTGCAGCGGCCCAGCGTTTGCTGCTGCGCTATGGCCATTCTGGGGTTTGTGTGGTCAATGAAGTGGATGAGCTGGTTGGCATCATTTCCCGGCGGGACTTGGAGCTGGCGCTGCACCACGGCTTTAGTCAAGCTTCGGTTCAGGGCCACATGGCGAGGCAGCTCAAAACAATTGGGCCAGAGACCGCACTGCCAGAGATTGAGCAGTTGATGGTGACCTACGACCTGGGGCGCTTGCCAGTGTTGCGCGATCGCAGCTCATCGGCATTGTCACCCGCACAGATGTGCTGCGAACTCACTGTGGCTTGCGCGATCAGCAACTGGCGATCGCCCAGGGGCAAACGTCGCGATCGCCCAACCAGCAGCCCCAAAAACATCACCTCAAACATCACCTCAAGCAGCGACTCAAACAACAGTTGCACCCCGAACTTTGGCAACTCCTGGAGACCGCCGCCCAAGCCGCCGCTGCCCAGGGCTGGCACCTCTACTTGGTGGGCGGGGGCGTCCGCGATCTGCTCCTGGCCGCCCCCGATCAGCGACTTCAGCTCAGCGACATCGATCTGATTGTGGATGGCTGCCAACAATCCGTCACGGAAGCGGCGGGGGTGCAGCTCGCCCAAGCCTTGCAGCGGCAATATCCCGAAGCTCGCCTGGAGATCCATGGCAAGTTCCAAACGGCAGCCTTGCTCTGGCATCGGGATGGGCGCTTTGGCAACCTGGGCCTGGACATCGCCACGGCCCGCACGGAGTTCTATCCCTACCCCGCCGCCAACCCCATGGTCGAGGCCAGCTCGATTCGCCAGGATCTCTATCGCCGGGACTTCACAATCAATTCCTTGGCATTACAACTGACGGAGCCAGGAGAATTGCTGGATTACTTTGGTGGGTTATTGGACTTGGGCGATCGCCAGATCCGCGTGCTCCATGCCAACAGCTTCATCGAAGACCCCACCCGCATCTACCGTGCCGTGCGCTTTGCCCTGCGCCTCGGTTTTGAACTGGAAGCCCAGACCCGAGCCTATATGACCTATGCCCTAGACAGCGGCGTTTACGATCGCACCCAGGCTGAAAACCCCATCACCCCAGCTTTGCAAACCCGCCTGCGCTCCGAGCTGGAACATATCCTCACATCCCCCAATTGGCAGCCTGCCCTGAAGTTGCTCGGCGAACTGGATGCCCTGAAATGCATCCACAATTCGTTGAAGCTGACGCCGCAGCTCTGGCGACGCATCCGCCTCGTGGATCGTGCCTTGGCGGAGGCAATCCAGCCCTCCAGCGCAGCGCCACCAACTCCCTGGCTGCTGCGCCTGGAGATCTTGCTGGCGGACCTAGCCCCGGCCCTGCGGGGGGAGATCGCCCGAAAGCTTCAACTCCCTGCCGACAGCATCGATCGCCTCGGCCAGCTCGCCACCCATCAACAGCAGGTGTCCCAGCAACTTAGCCAGGCTGAGCAGCCCAGCCAAGTTTGTGCCGCTCTCTGTGTCATCGATCTTCCCAGCTTGATTTTGATTGCCGCTGCCACGGAACTGCCCCAGCGCCGCCAGCTCTGGTGTTATTTGACGGTTTGGATGGGGGTGAAATCCCCCTTGGATGGCAATGACCTCAAGCAGTTGGGGTATAAGCCCGGCAAGGCGTTCAAGCTGATGCTAGAGGCCTTGCAAGGTGCTGCTTTGGATGGGAAGATTGCGCGGGGCGAGGCGGGGCGGACGGGGGCGATCGCCTGGCTCCAGCGCCACTATCCCCTAAGCCCCTCTCCCCTAGAAACGCCTCAGGAGCAAGGCCTGTAAAGCAGGAGATCATGCGAGCGACCAAAGTGAATCTTGTTCGGAACCTGTATGCTTGGGGCCGTGCTCTAAGTGGGCATTTCCATTGCTCTCCCATTGGAGCCTTTCATGACTTTATGAATAAATCAGGCCCTGAAGCAGTTGCGTTTGATTAGGCTCAGCGCAGGTTTGAGCCCCCAGAGTGAGCCCCAGAGAGTGGATGGCCTAGGCTCTTGCGATCGCAACCAGTCCCAACGCGATCGCCCCTAGCGCCGGTATAAAACCGCGCAACAGTCGGTCATATTGAGCATTGGCCGCCAGCTTGCCAATTTCTCCAAAGAGCCAATCGTTTCCGAGCTGGTTCACGATGTTGGGATTGCCAGAGGCCGTTAAGACAATACCGTTGCCCGTTTCTAGATTGATGCGCAGGGTATGGCAAAGGGCAGGCAAGTTGTTGCCATCATGGCCGACGATAAATCGATTGTCTCCGGTAGGCGCATACAAAATGTGGCCCAATCCCCAGTCCTGGCGCGCTCCCGGTTGGGGCAACAACAACTGCTGCAGTTGCTCGGAGCTGAGAACGGAATTGGCGCGGAAGTAGGCTAAAAGGATGTTTGAGAGGCCAATGTCCATCACCACCAGTTTTGGCTGCAACTGTAGGGCCAGGGCGATCGCCCCATCCCCATCCTCCGCCATCGCCAAAACTTCAATACCAGGCTGGGCAGCCAGAGCATGTTGTAGGCCCAACCGCATCATCGGATCATCCTCAACAATGAGCACACCCAAAGTTGCAGAACGTTCGGTCGCAGGAAGCTCAGAGGAAGCAGTCATAGCAGCCTTGGGCCATGGGAGAATAGAAAGCGAATGCCTAGCCTAATTGGGGTGAACCCCGCCAGGCAATGACAGCAGGATAACGGAAGTCGCATCGCTTATGGAAACCCAGTTCATCACCCTACAATTGCCCACCCAAGCATCGCCGGGCGCGACCCGCCGCGCCATTGAGACAGCCTTATCCGAACGGGGGCAGCCCCTGCGCTGGGCCATTACGGCGCTAGACAAAGCGACTGCCATGGCGACGGTTGAGGCAATTGTGACCGCTGCAAGTCTCACCACCGCTCCCACGACCTAAGCCATGACCCAGACGATGACGAACCCGCGCCCCTACAACGCTGCCCTGCTCGTTCCCACCGGCATCGGCTGTGCCATGGGCGGCTATGCCGGGGATGCCCTACCGATAGCACGGCTGTTGGCCGAGGCGGTGGATCAGCTCGTCACCCATCCCAATGTGTTGAATGGCGCTCAGCTCTATTGGCCCATGGAGAATGTGCTCTATGTGGAGGGCTATGGACTGGATCAGTTTGCGGCGGGGAACTGGGCTTTAGAAAACGTGCATCGCAATGCCATTGGCGTGGTGTTTGATGCAGGGATTGAGCCGGAGCTGCGGCTGCGCCATTTGCAGGTGATGGATGGGGCGCGGGCGACGCTGGGGCTGGAGTTGACGGATTATGTGATGACGGATCGGCCTTTGGGGGTGACGCTAAAAACCTCAGGGTCGGGCAGTTCCTGGGGGACGATCGCCCAGCCCGATAGCCTCCTCCGCGCCGCTGAGACATTGATTAAGCAGGCGGGGGCGAGGGCGATCGCCGTCATCGCCCGCTTCCCCGACGAGGACAGCCCAGTTTTAAGTCAGGCCCTGCAAAACTACCGCCAGGGCCAAGGCGTAGATGGCCTCGCCGGAGCAGAAGCTGTGATCAGCCACCTGGTCGTGCGCCAATTCCAAATCCCCTGCGCCCATGCCCCGGCCCTAATACCCTTGCCCCTCGACCCCAGCGTGGCCCCCCGCTCCGCCGCCGAAGAAATTGGCTATACCTTCTTGCCCTGCGTCCTCGCCGGGCTGAGCCGCGCCCCGCAATATCGCCGCCTCGACGCCAGCCCGCAGCGCCATGCCCGGCAGCTCGATTCCAACCTGCTCATCGCCGACCAAATCCATGCTGTCATCACCCCGGCTAGCGCCTGCGGCGGCAGCGCCCTGCTGAGCTGGGCAGAAGCGGGAGCGCATATCATTGCCGTGGAAGAGAATCAGACGGCTTTAAATGTGCCGCCGGAGCCCTTGGGCATCAAGGTGACGCGGGTTGCGTCCTATTTGGAAGCGGTGGGGGTGATCGTGGGCGATCGCGCAGGCATTTCCCCTTTGGCCCTGCGCCCCCAGATCCCATCCCTGAGATGCATTAATCCATAATGCGGTGCATCAATTTAGAGGATGTTTGAGAATTTGCAAAAGCCAGTGAT
>JAAUQQ010000081.1 GCA_012032745.1 Synechococcales cyanobacterium RM1_1_8 | reverse complement strand
GAGGCGGCGGCCCTGGCGGCGGGGGCGGCGGGGGTGCCGGTCCAGGCCTTCGATCGCCCCGAGCCCCTGGTGGATTATTTACAAAAAGTGGGCCAACCGGGGGATTGCATCTTGTTCAAGGCCTCCCGTGGGGTGGCCCTCGACCGGGTCGTGGCCCAGCTCCAGCGCCATTGGTCTGCCTAGGTTCTGGGAGCTAGGTTTTGGAAGCTAGGTTCTGGGAGCTAGGTTCTGGGAGCTAGGTTTTGGGAGCTAGGTTCTGGGAGCTAAGAGCCAGGCGGCGGGTCCAGGCAGGCGGTGAGGGGAAGCTGGGCTGGAAGCTCGCTGGCCAGGAAGGGAAATTTCCCTGGCCAGCGGCGGTAGGAGCCACAGACCAAGGCGGGGTAATTTTCCAGGCCCAAGGGCTGGCCGCCCCAGTGCTGAAGCTGCTTTGGAGAGAGCAGGGGATTGCCCTGGTTGAACAGCCATTGGCTGCCCGATAGGATCACGGTTTGGCTCTGGAGCTGGAGCAGGCCCGGCAGTTGCGCTGTGAGCTGATCGATCGCGTCCGGACCGCCCCCCGGCCTGTTCTTTGGCCCATTCTTTGGCCCATCTCCCAGCAATGGGGGCAGCTCCTGGACCAGCTCTGGGGAAAACTGCTCGGTTTCTTCCAGGATGATCTGGCTCAATTCCCGCGCGACCAACAGATAAACGGCATCCAGCACCGCCAAATGCTGTTCCGTCAGGGAGCCACTCAGGTCATCGAAATGGTCATCCAACTGCTGGAGCAGCTCATAGCAGAGCAGGAGCGATCGCCCCCGCCTGCGCAACAACGGCTCAGGCTCCAAACCAGGCGGCTGTGGACAGGGGGTCAATTCCAGGGCGATCGCCGATTCTGGCTGCACCAGGGCCCGGTTGAACTGGGTCAACAGTTCGGTCATCGGCCCAAAAGCCCCTAGGCGATCGCCTGCTTCATGGTCGAGGGAGCGGGGGCTTGGGCGGAGTTGGATCGCGGCAGAGCGGGCGGGGGAGCGGGTGGGCAGGTTGACTGGTGGATTGATTGGCGGGCGGGTGGGGGCGATCGCCTCACCTGCTGTCTCCCAAGTGCCTGTCCAAGATGGCTCCACCCCAGTCACTGAGGCAGCAGGGACAGCCTGCCAGCCCAAGATCGCTGTTAACGCTATGGCCAGTAAGAACCTAGCCCGTAAGAACCTAGCCCGTAAGAACCTAGCCCGTAAAAACCTAGCCCGTAAAAACCCAGACCGTACCAACCTAGCCAGGCCGCCTAGACCACCTAGGACATCAACAAGGCGCTTCAATGATTTGAGCTCTTTTAATTTAGATCTGCCGATTTAGAGCCCCCAAGGGATAGCTTGTCCCAGGAATCGCCCCATGCCTAGTTAATCTTTCCCAGTCAATCCTTCCCCGTCAATCCTTCGTGCGAACCCGCATCAGCGGCTGATCAAACTCCACCGGCTGGCCATTCTCCACCAAGATCTCCACCACCTCACCGCTCACCTCAGACTCCAACTCATTCATCAGCTTCATGGCTTCTAGGATACAAACCGTCTGCCCGGCCTTGATCTTGTCCCCCACCGCCACAAAATCCGCCTCCCCCGGAGCCGGTGCGCCATAAAACGTGCCCACCATGGGCGACTTAATCTCCACCCAGTCCAGGGCGCGGCTGGGGTGCGAGACCGGCGACTCCGCCGCCGGGGCCGGGGGCAGCGGGCTGATCGCCATGGGCTGAGGCATCGGCTGGAGACTGGCCTGGGGGGCCTCCTGGGTCACTGACCCAGGGCCGCTGCTCTGCCGAGACTCCGGCCCCCGGCGCACAACTAGCTCAAAGTTCTCGCCTTTCAAGTTCAGCTCCGAGATGTCGGTCTGGTTGAGGGAAGCGAGAAGATCTCTTAGTTGCTCTAGGTCTAGTTGCACAGTAGGGGGGTCCGATGAGGGTCGATGTTGCGGTGATGGCCAGGAAAGGCTTCAAGACGCCCGATGCCAGGTCGGTTGCTGGCCCGATTGATTCTAGGAGGATTCGCGGCCTAGATAGGAATCGCTGCGGGTGTCGATTTTGATGCGCTCGCCCACGGTGATGAACAGGGGCACCATGACCTGGGCACCGGTTTCGACGATCGCAGGCTTGGTGCCGCCCGTGGCCGTATCGCCTTTGACGCCCGGATCGGTTTGAGTGATTTCGAGGACGACGGAGTTGGGCAGTTCCACATCAATGATGCGGCCATTCCAGGTGATGACATTCACTTCCATGCCGTCTTTGAGATACTTGACGCGATCGCCAATTTGCTCGCCGCTCAGCCGAGACTCTTCGTAGGTCTCCATGTCCATAAAGACAAAGTCATCGCCATCCTTATAGGTATGCTGCATGACGTTCTTCTCAATCACCGCCTGGGGCAGCGATTCACCGGCCCGGAATGTCTTTTCGACAACGCTACCGGTCTGGGCATTCTTCAGCTTAGTCCGCACGAAAGCCGACCCTTTGCCTGGTTTAACGTGCAAAAACTCGACAACCTTCCAGACGCCGCCGTCAATCTCGATGGTGGTGCCCGTCCGAAAATCGTTGCTAGAAATCATGGTTTGTAGGGGTCTGGCAAAATCGTCAGCACTCAATTTTACCGCTCGTTGGCGGGATTTTATGGCCTTCCGATTCAAGGCCCAACTCAAGGCCTAATCTACCGCCCAATTCAAGGCTTAATCCAAGGCCCAGTCCTGCACCCAGTCCTGCACCCAGCCCAAGGCTTAGCCCAAGGCAAAATCCAAGGCCGCCAAAATTCTCTCCAGGGGAGAATCCCAGCTATGGCAAGATGAAGGACCGGGTAGACACTCCATTCTCCAGCCTCCGCTGTATTCACCAGCCGCCTAAACACCAACTGCCATGCTCTTTGCCCTTCACCGCTTTTTCACCCTCGCCCGAGCCCTGCATCCATCCAGATCATCGAGCCCGAGGATGGGACAGCGCTGGCTGCCGCTGGTTTGCACCCTGCTGATTGCAGCGGGGCTGTTTGCCATGCCCCAGGCCAGTTGGGCGAATTTGCCCCCGGCGATGCGGTCACCAATAGCCGCGCGCTGCTGCGCTATGCCCTGCCGATTGAATCGCCGGAGATGCGCAAGATCCAAAAGGAGCTGGAGGATATTTCCTACGACCTGCGGGGCAGTAAGCGCTGGAATTCCATTCGCCGCCACGTCAAGCAAGCGGAAAAGAACCTGACCTTGCGGGGCGATCGCATCCTCGCCGCCGTGCCCGAAACCAACCGCACCCAGGCCAACGCAATCAAAGCAGATATCAAAACCGGTTTGAGCCTGCTCAACGCAGCGGTGGATGACCAGGACAAAAGCGCCATCTGGAACAATCGCCGCCGCCTGCTCGATCAAGTGGGCCAGTTGGAAGAGCTGATGGTGGGTGAGTTTCCTTTCACCGTGCCGGAAGACTACGCAGGCCTGCCCCAGCTCCGGGGCCGAGCCACCATCGAGCTCCAAACCTCCCAGGGCGATGTCACCCTGGTGGTCGATGGCTACAATGCCCCGGTGACAGCGGGCAATTTTGTGGACCTGGTCCAGCGCGGTTTCTACGATGGCTTGCCCTTCACCCGCGCCGATGAATCCTATGTTCTCCAGGCCGGGGATCCCCCTGGCCCCGCCGATGGCTTTGTCGATCCCAAAACCCAGCAGGTGCGGACCATTCCCTTCGAGCTGCGGGTGGAGGGCGAAACCCAACCGGAATATGGCAACACCCTAGAGGATCTGGGGCTGTTCAATTCCCTGCCGGTGCTGCCTTTTTCTGCCTATGGCACCCTGGGTATGGCTCGCCCCAATGACAACGTGAATGGGGGCTCATCTCAGTTCTTCTTCTTTTTGTTTGAACCTGAAATGACCCCGGCGGGGCTGAACCTGATTGACGGTCGCTATGCTGCATTTGGCTATGTGGTAGAAGGCCAGGATGTGCTCAAACGGATGATTGCGGGGGATACGATTGTTTCGGCCAGGGTGCTGGAGGGGGCTGAAAACCTGGTGCAGCCCAGGTAGGCTTGCCTGATTGGTCCATGACTGCCTCGCCAGACCCAGAACCTAGCTTGAGCCCAGACCCGATTGAGCCCAGACCCAATTGAGCCCAGACCCAACGATCGCCGACCTCGGAGAGCAGCGCCTGCTGGCCTTGCTCCAATCGTTCTGTCCTGCCCAGGTCGTTGGGGATGATGCTGCCCTGCTGTTGCCCACACCGGGACATCAGCTTGTGGTCACCACCGATCTGCTGGTGGATGGGGTGCATTTTAGCGATCGCACCACCCCCCCCCACGCCGCTGGCTGGCGTGCCGTGGCGGCCAATCTCTCCGATCTGGCCGCCATGGGGGCCAGTGGCCTGGGCATCACCGTCGGCCTGGCCCTGCCCCCCAGTTGTCCGGTGGCCTGGGTGGAGCAGCTCTACCAGGGCATGGTCGATTGCCTCGCGCCCTACGGTTTGGCCATTGTTGGCGGCGATGTTTGCCGGTCTGCCCAGCGGGCGATCGCCATCACCGCCCTGGGCCAGGTCCAACTCGGCCAGGCTTGGCGACGCAGCACGGCCCAGGTGGGGGATGCGATCGTCGCCACGGGCAGCCACGGCGGTGCTCGGGCTGGACTCGCCCTCCTGCTCGATGAAGCGGCCCATTACCCTGGCCTGGCCCAACTGTCGCCCGCCCACCGAGCAGCGCTGATCCGCAAACATCAATATCCCCAGCCGCGCCTCGACTATCCCCGCCACTGTGCGACCCTCCAGACCCGCATCACCGCCATGGACAGCAGCGATGGCCTGGCCGATGCCCTGGTGCAACTCTGCCGGGACAGCGGCGTGGGAGCCAGGCTCCAGACCGACGCCATTCCCCTGCCCGAAGGGCTGAGCTTGACCCAGGGGACGATGGAAGTTGAGTCCCATCCTGGATTAATCTGGCCCCTAGATTGGGCGCTCTACGGCGGAGAAGACTTTGAACTCATCCTCTGCCTCGCCCCTGGCCCTGCGCAAAAACTTTGTGACGACGCCACACTAACTCCGCCCGCCCGCATCATTGGTCACATCACCCCCCAGCGGGGGCAAAACTCCGTTGAGCTAATTTTTCCCAGATAACTCCATCCAAACGCTATCGCTCAAACAGGGTTTTCAGCACTTCTAAGCTCAATTACAAATCAATCCCAATCAAAAAACGAGAGCGCCAATCACGACGCTCTCGCTTAAAGGGGATGAGTAATATTATGCTCGGGTCACACTGACAGAGCAGGCGGCAAAACCTGTCGTTCAAGCCGCCATTTCCAAGCTCACCGCCCAGGGGCGATCGACCCTAGATCCACTTACTAGCAGTCAGTTCAGCCAAGTCGAGCACGCGCTGGCTATAGCCCCACTCATTGTCATACCAGGCCACAACCTTGACCATGTCCCCATCCAAAACCAGCGTCAGGCTGGAATCCACCATGCAGGAATCATTCATACCGCGATAGTCAATGGAAACCAAGGGCTCCTCGGTATAGCCCAGAATTCCCTTCATGTGGGTTTCTGCCGCCTTCCTAAAGGCATCATTGACCTGCTCAGTAATGGTCGGCTTTTCGACCTGCACCACCAAATCAACGATGGAGACGTTGGGCGTCGGCACCCGCAAAGCAATGCCGTTGAGCTTGCCCTTCATCTCGGGAATCACCAGGGCGACGGCCTTGGCTGCCCCCGTGGTAGTGGGAACAATATTGACGGCGGCGGCACGGGCACGGCGGGGGTCGCGGTGGCTGGCATCGAGCAGACGCTGGTCGCCGGTGTAGCTGTGGGTGGTGGTCATCGTGCCTTTGATGATGCCAAAGCTCTCATGGAGAACCTTGACCACCGGGGCTAAGCAGTTGGTGGTACAACTCGCATTGCTAATGATGGGCGCGCTGGGATCAAAGTCGCCATCGTTGACACCCATGACATAGGTCGCGATGTTGCCACCCTTGCCCGGAGCCGTAATCAAGACCTTCTTGGCCCCGGCCTGGATGTGCTTTGCAGCACCTTCTTCGGAGACAAAAACGCCAGTGGATTCGATCACCAAATCAACGTCCCATTCTTTCCAGGGCAGGTTGAGGGGGTTGCGATCGGACACACATTTAATCGTCTTGCCGTTGATCGTCATCGCTGTGCTGTCGGCGTGGATGTCCGCATCGAGGCGACCCAGCAGCGAATCGTATTTGAGCAGGTGCGCAGCGGTGGAAGGCTCAGAGGTGTTATTGATCCCAACAATGTCGATCTGGCTGTTTTCACGCTGGAGCCAGCAACGCAAAAAGTTCCGACCGATACGCCCAAACCCGTTAATCGCGACTCGAATCACTGCGACATCCCCCTTTTTAGTGACAGGTGTAAATACTCATTGATTTACACAACTATATCCCATAAACGATCCCCACACTGCGCAGAAAATTCCTGAGTTTTTGGGATGCCCTCAGGGGGTGGGAGAGGTGGGGCAAATCTAATGCAGCCTTGGCCTAGGCGGGAGTTGGGCACTGCATAATCTTGCCTCACTCACAAGTGGACAAAATCTGAGGGCAGGTTGGACCAGGGCTGGAAAATGACTATTTTGGCGATTAATCGATGGTTTACGGGGACTGGCTGGGTTGTTACGAATCGTGATTTGAGATTATCGATTCCTGATATTATGATGACGCCCGAAACTGAGTCCAACTCCAGAGTCACTTGGTCACTTCCTGTGTGAGCTCCCCCGGACTGGGGGATTTTTGCGTTATGGAACTGGCTGTGAGCCCTTCGGTGTGTCGTTTCCCTGACTCTAGCTAGATTTTGGTGTGCGAGGAGTATAAATGAAGCAAACCGTCGAATTTTGCGGTAGACCGTTCCATTTCATTGGAATCGGCGGTATTGGGATGTCTGCCTTGGCTCAGATCGTTGCCCAGCGGGGGCTTCCGGTTTCTGGCTCGGATGTTAAGCCATCTCCCATTACAGAACGATTGCAGGCCATGGGGGCCCATGTGTTTGTGGGGCAGCGGGCTGAGAATCTCCAATACTTCCGCGATTACTTTGAAGCTGAAGCGCTCCAGGAGGGAGAGGATGCTCCCGGCTTCTCTGGCGGCGGGTTGGCGACGCTGCCCCAGGCTGCTGTGGAGACGAAAAGGTGGGTGGGAAACTGGCTGCCCCAGGTGGTTTGCTCTACGGCGATTCGCGCTGAGAATGCGGAGTATCACGCTGCGAAGGCGCTAGGCTGTCCGATTTTTCATCGTTCAGATATTTTGGCTGCCCTGATTCAGGCCTACCCAAAGTCCATTGCGGTGGCGGGCACCCATGGCAAGACGACCACCAGCGGCATGATCAGCTATGTGATGGCCCAGGCCCAGCTCGATCCGACGGTGGTGATTGGTGGCGAAGTCAAGGCCTTGGGGGGCAATGCCCGCCTAGGCCACAGCGGCTTTTTAGTGGCTGAGGCGGATGAGTCCGATGGCTCTTTGGTGAAGCTTGCGCCCCATGTGGGCGTGATTACCAACATGGAGCTGGACCATCCCGATCACTATGCGGACTTAGATGCAGTTGTAGATACATTTCATCGGTTTGCTGAGCGTTGTGACGTGTTGGTGGGCTGTATTGACTGTGGGAATGTGGGCGATCGCATCACCCTCACCCTCAGCTACAGCCTCGATCGCACCACCGGAGCGGATTACAGCGTCGATCAGGTCAACTGTGGCGGCAGCGGCACCACGGCCAGGGTGTGGGAGCGAGATCACTGTTTGGGGGAGCTATCCGTGGCGCTGCTGGGTTTCCATAACCTCAGCAATGCCCTGGCAGCGGTGGCGGTGGGTCGCTATTTTGGCCTGGAGTTCCAGACGATCGCCGCGGCGATCGCCACCTATGAGGGAGCCCGGCGGCGGTTTGAATATCGGGGCCATGCCCAGGGGATCGTCTTTGTGGAGGACTATGCCCACCATCCCAGCGAGCTGACCGCGACCTTGGGCGCGGCCCGCTTGCAGATTCAAACCGGAACCACGCGCCTGCCGGTTCTGCCCCAGCGCATCGTGGCGATTTTCCAGCCCCATCGCTACAGCCGCACCCAGGCCCTGATGGAAGACTTTGCAGATTGTTTCAGGATGCTGATCAGGTGATCATCTGCGATGTGTACAGCGCTGGTGAGACTGATCCCGGCGGGATCGCGGGGGGGCAGCAGTTGGCAGAGGCTGTTGCCAAACGACATCCCAATGTTCAATATGGCGGCAGTTTGGAGGCGGTGAGCGATCGCCTCCAGCAGGAATTGAAGCCCGGAGACCTTGCACTGTTCCTCGGGGCGGGTAACCTAAGCCAAGTCATTCCAGACCTTGCTGTGTACTTCAATACCTCTATCTAAGTTACTTTTCGATAGGCTGAATTGGCCGGAGCTGCCCAGGGTGGCTCCGTAGATTGCGATAGATAGGGACAGTCCCCCCGTTCAATTTAGTGCCTGGAACAAATTAGTGCCTGGAACCAATATGTTGTCACTGCCGACTCAGGACCGTTTGTCTGCCCCTGTCCCTTCCGTTTTCCCCGCTGTGCGTGCCCAGGTTGGACTGGCCCCTTACACCTCCTTTCGAGTCGGTGGCAAGGCTGAATGGTATGCGGAGCCGCGTACCGAAGAAGACCTCCAGGCCTGCGTGGCTTGGGCCCATTCGCAGTCCTTGGCGATCACGATGTTGGGCTCTGGCTCAAACCTGCTGATTAGCGATGCGGGGCTGTCGGGCCTGGTGATTTCCACGCGCTTTTTGAAACAATTCGCCCTGGATGATCAAGCGGGGCGCGTGGTTGTGGCAGCGGGCACGCCCTTGCCAGCCCTGTCCCGTCGCCTGGCCCGCCGAGGCTGGCGCGGGTTTGAGTGGGCCGTGGGCATTCCCGGCACAATCGGTGGTGCGGTGGTGATGAATGCTGGGGCCCATGGGGGTTGCATGGCTGATTGCCTGGTGAGTGCCCAGGTGCTGGGTGCCGATGGCATTGAACTTTGGACGCCGGAGCAGTTGGACTATGGCTATCGCCATTCTTCGGTGCAGGGCAGCGACTATATTGTCTTGAGCACGACCCTCCAGATGGAGCCCGGCTGGGATCCAGAATTGGTCAAGGCCCAGACCAACCAGGCGCTGCGGGCGCGGAAAACCACCCAGCCCTATGATCTTCCCAGTTGCGGCAGCGTTTTCCGCAATCCGCTGCCTGAGAGTGCGGGCCACTTGATTGAGGCCATGGGGTTGAAGGGCTATCGCATCGGCGGGGCCAAGGTTGCCGAGCGCCATGCCAATTTCATCCTCAACTGCGGGGATGCCAAGGCCCAGGACATTTTCTTCCTGATTCGGCATGTCCAGGAGATGGTGCGCGATCGCTTCTCCCTCAACCTCCACCCCGAGGTCAAGATGCTGGGCGAATTCCAGCCAGTCTAAGGACTGCCTGAGGATTGGAGCCTCCATTCCACCGCCCGGTATTCAGGGGAGATGACCGGCCCGGCCGAGGCCGCTGGCTCCCCCTCGCCCCCCTTTCTGGTCGCTGGAAGGTGAGGCTTCTACCCCAGGGCCGAGCCAATTAATCTTCGCGAAGGGTGATAGAGTTGGGTGTGGCAAAGTATTGCT
Organism: Synechococcales cyanobacterium RM1_1_8; assembly: GCA_012032745.1. Taxonomy (GTDB): domain Bacteria; phylum Cyanobacteriota; class Cyanobacteriia; order PCC-9006; family JAAUQQ01; genus JAAUQQ01. Next base: position 5,358 of record JAAUQQ010000081.1, on the reverse strand, counting down.
CCGTAAGGCTTTCTAATCCCTTGGGCCACCCTGGCCTAAAGCGCTGACCCGAAGCGACCTGCGGAGCATCCCCAGTCAAGACCCATTTAGATCAATCGCACTGAGACCCAGAGCACTATGAGCGGAAAAGGATTCGGCCTCGGCAAAATGAAGGAACTGGCGGAGGCTTTTAAGAAAGCCCAGCAGGTTCAAGAGGGAGCCAAGGAGCTTCAAGAGCAGCTCGAAAAAATGGAGATTGAAGGCCAGTCTGGCGGTGGCTTGGTCAAGGTCGTGCTGAGCGGCAACCAGGAGCCCCTGCGCACTGAGATTTCTGCGGAGGCCCTGGCCGAAGGTGCGGAGGTGCTGTCTGACTTGGTGACGGCGGCGATGAAAGAGGCCTATCAAAAGTCTACGGATACGATGCGGGGCCGCATGGAAGAGCTGACCAGCGGTTTGAATATTCCGGGCTTGTAGAGACCAAAGGCTGAGGGGGCTGAGCGCTAGGGTCGATCTCGTTTTCTGGCTGCGATCGCGCCCCCCATCCATTGCCCACCCTATCTCCACTGCTGTGCCATGGCTCCTCCCCACAAGCTGCTATTTGTTTGTTTGGGCAATATTTGCCGATCGCCCAGTGCGGAAAACATCATGAACCACCTGGTGGCCCAGGCGGGGCTCAGTGGCCAGATCCGCTGTGACTCCGCCGGAACATCGGGCTATCACATTGGCGAACGGCCCGATCGCCGCATGACCCAGGCGGCCAATGCCCAGGGGATCGAGATGGGGGGGGCGATCGCGTCAGTTAGAGCCTGCCGATTTGGCAGAATTCGACTTAATTTTGGCCATGGACCGCAGTAATTACAGCAGTATATTGGCCCTGGACCCGAGCGGAGCCCATGCCTCCAAAGTCAAACTAATCTGTGATTTTGTCGCCACCACCGGGAGCAGGAAGTGCCGGATCCCTACTACGGCGGTGCCGATGGCTTTCGGGCGGTGATTGATCTGCTGATGGATGCCTGCCAGGGATTGTTGGATGAGATCGTGAGTGAATGCTCCGACTCATGATGCTACGCATACATGAGCGGCTTCCCAATCCCAAAGGCTGGAGAGGGTTATCGGCATTCTCGATTCACTACCGGAGCTTTTGCCGGATAGTGACCGCCCGTCCTTTCGGCGGGTCAGTTTAAGTTTCCAAGCCCAGAAACGGGCACCAATATTTTGGGCAGCACTTAGGTCGCAATTGTACTGCTTTCCAGTTTGGAAAGTAGCGAGAGCGTAATTTTTCTTGCTTCGCTTCAACTTTCCACTGCCATCAAATGCCCAGGAAGAAGTACCACGAGCATAAACTTCAGCGACTGAGCCGCCAATTTCTTCAAACTTCATTGAGGTGAAATCGAATAGGCGGCGATGCAGCCAACCATGAAACCGCTGCTTTAATCCAGACCGCTTTCGTCCCCCTTTAGGCTTCCAGCCTTTGAGGTTTTCAAAGACGATGGTGTCAGCACCGTTGTCAATGGCAAAGTTTACAATTTCCCGAGAGACTTGATGAGCAATGTTTTTGTTGATGTTCTGAGCCTTGCGATAGAGGGGCTTGCAGAATCCTTTGTGCAATTTCTTGGTAAGACGAGCCTTGCGACGAATCCGTAAACCAAGCTTGTCCCTGCGGTCTATGTCGGCTGCTGGATGAATAAACTTTCGAGCAGTCACAGTGCCATCAGGGCCAACAATTGCGATGGTTGCCAGCGTGTTGATACCCACATCAACAGCACAAACAGTTGAGCCTTTCCACGATGGAGGCTTTATGCGAAATGGAACAGACAAATGAGCCTGACGACCTTTGACAATCAGAGCAGGCGATAGGATTTGCCCGTCTAGGTGTCTTGTTCGCTTTGAGGCCACTTTAATCATGGCCCAAACCCAGTCGCTCCCATTCCAGACCTTAACCGCTACCTCCTCCAGAGACTTTTCAAACTTAATGCACTGCCCCTTGTAGAGAGACGGATAGCAGCCCGAGTCAGGATTAAAGACAGGAGGCTTTGCATCCCTCCGCTTCCTATCACCACTTTGCCAGGCACGGTAACGAGTCATGTATGAGCTAACCTGCCCACAAACAAACTCGATTGCGGCCCGACGAAGGTAAGACGGAAACTTATAGAACCGCTTGCCAAAGTATCGGTGAAACGGCTCAGGGTTTTTGCTGGTCTGATGAATCAGCTTTTCTATTGCAGCACAGCGACTTGCAGCCGTTGAGATTGAATCCCAGCGGTTGACCACGACGAAAGACAACGCTTTGCAGAAGGCGCGATACTCATCAACGGTGAAGCTCAGCCACAAAAGACTTTCGCCATCAGGGTTGAGCTTCCACTTGTCTGTGCGTACAATAGGCTTTGGCATATTTCTATATTAAGTCATGTCGCTAAAGTCCGCAAGTCTACGAACCAAGAATCACAGTGCTTTCAGGATCTACTATCATCTGGTGTTGTCAGTCAAGTATCGACATAAATGCATGAACGCAGAAATGCTAGACAGGTTGGAGCAGATATTCACTGAGTTGCTGCCGAAATGGGATTGCCAGCTTGTCGAGTTTGGCGGTGAAGCGGACCATATTCACGTCCTTTTTGAAGCGCAGCCAACCTGTGCGCCCCTCTCCAAGATGATCCAAAATTGGAAGTCGGTCTCTGCCCGAAAGATTCGCAGCGAGTTTTCAGAACAGCTAAAGCCCTATTTTTGGAAGCCCTATTTTTGGAACAGGGCCTATGCCGTCATCTCTACAGGGGGCAGGGCTAGCATCGAAACATTGCTGCTGTATATTCAGAACCAGGATGACCCTGGGCATCTACGCCCACCACTAACTAGCGAATGACGCTTCGCTTTTCATTCGTAGGATGCGTGGCGGGAATGCTCAAAAACAGCTATTGAGCCAAAAGTAGCTCCTAGGCGCGGTTTCCCTAGACGCGGTGCGGCGGTACACCGCTGAGCTTCAAGATATCGGCAATCGTTTCCCCATGGGTCGTCAACCCAAAGTTGCGCGGGCTGACCGGGTTGCCATGGATAAAATGGCGGTAGTCGATACAAAAGCGATCCCAGGGGCCGACCTGGATGCGAAAAACATAGATAAAAAATTCCACCAGGGCTGGGGTGATAGGAATTTTGAAATACACCCGCTTGCCAAAATAGTCGCTGAGCTGATCGATCATCTGGTTGGCCGTCACCGCATCGCTGCCCAGCACCAGCTTGCGCACATCTCCGCTGGTGCCCAGGGCATCGTCCTGGGGCGGATGCTCGACCAATTGGAAGACGACCTGGCCGACATCATAGCCGTGGACAAAGTGGAAGCTGGCATCTACAGCAAAGAAGCGAATCAGAGAAATCCAGCGGGTGACATCCCCCAGGCCGCCCGTCAGGTGGGAGCGGGGCTTGGTGTCATCGCCGCCAAACACCAGGGTGGGGAACAGGGCGGTGATTTTGGGGGCGATCGCCAACCCCTTGAGCTGCTGAAAGCAAGCTGCTTTGGTTTTGATATAGTCCGAACCCAGCTCCGCCGCTTCAGGCAGGAGCTGGTTGTGGCGATCCAGAATGCTCTCGGTGGAAAAATAAAGCACCTGCTCAATCCGCGCCGGATCCAACAGCGCCATCAGCGCCAGGGTCTTCTCCACATTAATTTGCTGGGTCTGGGCCGGATCCCCCAGGATGTGGCAATCAAAATCGCCACATCCATGGTTTTGAGCAGTGGGCCATGCTGTTCAATCTCGGCCAGATCGCCCCCCAGGACGTGGATGCCCGACCGAGCCGCCAGATCTAGCCGCAGCTTGGCCGGATTGCGCAGCAGCAAAAACAGCTCATGGTCAGACTGATGAATTAGGCGTTCGGTGATGTAGTGACCGAGGCAGCCGCTGGCCCCTGTGATGAAGATACGTTTCCCGGTCACACTTGTCGTCCTGTTCTACCTGGGCTTGGGTCTGTCTGCGATCGCCTAACGAGTAGCCGCCAGCAATTCATGGACATGCTTGGCGGTCTCGAAGAAGTGGGCGGCATTTTCCTCGGGGGTGCCGGGCAGGATGCCGTGGCCCAGGTTGAGGATGTGGCGCGCACCTTCGGCTTTTTGACAGTGTCGAGGATGCGATCGCGAATCGTCTCCTTCGAGCCAAACAGCACGCAGGGGTCGATATTGCCCTGGAGGCCAATGTCTGGCCCCAGGCGCTTGCGGGCTTCTAGCATGTCCACAGTCCAATCGACGCTGACAATATCGACGCCGGAATGGCCCATGCGCTCCAGCACGCCCGCGCTGCCGCTGATGTACATGATCAAGGGCGTATCGGGGTGAGTCTGCTTGACCTGCTCAATCACGCGCTTTTGGTAGGGCAGGGCAAAGGTGTCGTAGTCCATGGGGCTGAGCTGCCCGGCCCAGGAGTCGAAGAGCTGGACAATCTGGGCACCACAGTCAATTTGGTAGCGCACATAGGTGGCGATGGAATCGGCAATTTTGCCCAGGAGCTGGTGCAGCAGCGCCGGTTCAGAAAAGGCCATGCCCTTGATCACCGAGTAGCTCTTGGAGCTTTTGCCCTCCACGGCATAGGCGGCCAGGGTCCAGGGGGATCCGACAAAGCCCAGCACCGTGGTGTGGCCATCGACTTCCCGGCGCAGGGTATTGAGGATGGTCTTGATGAAGGGCAGAGATGCTTCAGGATCCAGGGGGCGCAGGGCATCGACCTGGGCCTGGGTGCGGATCGGCGGATCGATGATCGGGCCTTTGCTCTCGATGATGTCGAAGGGAATGCCCATGCCCGGCAGGGGGGTGAGGATGTCCGAGAACATGATCACGCCATCGGGCTTGAAGGCATGGTAGGGCTGGAGGGAGATTTCGATCGCCAAATCCGGGTTCTCGGAGCGATCGCGAAACGACGGATGCTTGTCGCGCAAATCTCGGTAGATTTTCATGTAGCGCCCGGCCTGGCGCATCATCCACACGGGCGGGCGCTCCAGTTTCTCGCCTTTGACGGCTCTGAGCAAATAGGGCAACTGATCGGTGGATGGGGAAACTCCAGCCATGACAACCTCGTTTATCTTAAATATTTGTTAAAAACCTGGCCCCGCGAGCCGCAAACCCTGGACGAACGGACCCTGGGATCGACCCATCTCCATGGGCTGAACGGGTCTGTACTCCTGGCCTTCAGTCACAGCAGCAGCCTTCGATTATAGGGGATGGTGGTGCGCCCAGGCGTGGGTTGGGGCCAGGCGGAGGGCGTTCTGCAAAGCCGGAGGGCCTAGCGGTCTGGAACGCCCTTTAGAACGCCCCAATGCCGCTGGGTCTGGCCTCGATGAAGGCTGGGTACAACCTGAGTTCGACAGCCTCAAAACGCCCTCTCTTCCGGCCTCTCTCCC